>JBNGCR010000040.1:0-34276 GCA_050045915.1 Limnospira sp. | reverse complement strand
GAAAATTTCTGACCCCATTTCAACTGTAACCACGTGAGCGCTCGTTGCTATAACTTCGGATAGATGACGGGTATCGAAAATATGTGCTTAATTGGAGGGAGAGAAAATTTGATAAAAAAGGAGGCTAAAATCAGATGCCTTACGAAACTATCCAAGAACTGCCGGAAGAACTGAAGCAAGAGTTGCCCCAAGGGGCTCAACAAATTTTCCGGGCGGCGTTCAACAGCGCTTACTCTGACGGCATCAGCGAAGATGGAGCCCGTCAGATCGCCTGGAATTCTCTCAAAAGCCAGTATCACGAAGGTGAAGACGGCAAATGGTACGTCAACCCCGAGGGCGGCGCGGGAAACAGCCAAACTGGAACCATGCCTGCCAGCTATAACAACAGACGGAACGGTTAGGACATGGCGATGGTAGAAAGGGAGTCGAGAGTCGGGAATCGGGAGTCGGAAGATCGGTCTTAACCGCCTTGGCGATTGTTATAAATCCGAAACACGGTTGGTACTATAATTTTTTCTCCTAAGTCAATAGGCCGGTTTCTCAAATCGAAACCGGTTTTTTTTGGGCTTTAATATTTCGGAAGCGCCCCAGCGCTACGACGGGTTTGGGGCTTTTAAATTGATGCCAATTCACTCCAGGAATTGAGGGCGCGAAGTTGGGGGGTTTTCTTCATCTGATGTTCCTGCATCCGGGTCAAAACGTCGTCCAAAATGCTCACCGCCTCCGGGATGAACGGACCCTTATTCAACATCACGCAGTCGGCCCGCTGCGCCATCGCCGCGTCGGTGATTTCCGATCGCGACGGAACCCCCTGTTTCGCCAACTTTTCCAACACCTGGGTCGCCCAAATTACCGGGACGTGGGCGGCTTCGCACATCCACATGATTTCCTCCTGCATTTCCGCCATCCGCTGGTAGCCGATCTGCACCGCCAGATCCCCCCGGGCGATCATGACGCCGAAGGGTTGGTTGCCGGCTGCCTGGACGATCAGATCCGGCAGGTTTTTGATGGCGGCGTGGGTTTCGATTTTGGCGATAATTCCGATGGGACACTCGGCCGATCGCCGCTTTTTCAACTCGTCCTGCAGTCGTCGCAAATCCGCCACCTCCTGGACGAAAGAGTGCCCCACCAAGTCGGCGTGTTCGGCGATAAAATCCAAATTTCGGAAATCTTTTTCCGTCAGAGAATCGTAGTAATATTCCGTGTCGGGAAAATTGATGCCCTTGTCTTCTTTTAGTTTCTCCCCCTTTTTGGGGCGGGCTTTGATCACCTTCAAAAATATCCCTTCCGGCGCTATTTTCTCCACCCGAGTCCCCAACTTGCCGTCGTCGATCCACACCGTCTGGTCTACCTGAAGTTGGTCTAAAATTTCGGGGATGGTGCACCGGGCCTGGAATTCCAGATCCGATCGCGGTTCGGGTTTGTCCCGGGTCATCAACAGACGATCGCCCATGTGCAACCGCCGCTGTTTCGGGTCCGGGGCGATGGTGTCCGCCGTCCGGGCCTGGATGCCGCCGAGATCCATCAGCAGTTGGCAGGGTTGCCCCGTCTCCGCCACCCCCCGCCGCAGGTGCTCGACCATTTTTTGCCACGCCTCGGGGCCGTCGTGGGCGCAGTTGATCCGCACGCAGTTGGTTCCCCGGTTGAGGATTTCCCGGAAAAATTCGTAATTTTCCGCCGCATCGGAGGGCAGCGTCACCATGATCCGCACCCAGCGATCGTGATTCGAGGCGCCGAGTAACTTTTCGGTGTGGTGCCGCAGCAGGTGTTCCCCCTCGAAGAACGTGTCGGCGGAGGGGTGGGAGGGCAAGTTGCCGTCATCGACCCCGCAAATGGCCCCCAGGGAGGCGATCGTGGCGTCCAAATTCGGCAGCACCCGGGACTCGCAGCGGCCCAGGGACGACAAACCCAGGGGCATCAAATCCCGCTGCATCCCTCGCAAATCGTGCTGTCGGAAAATAATGTAGTTCGCCAAATTCTGTCCGCTAATTTGAAACGCCCGCCGCGAGATGTTGGGTTCCCATTTTTGATACAGTTTCTCGCCATCTTCGCAGACGGATTCGCGCAATTCTAATAACGTATCGAGTAGGTTTTTATAGTCGGATTGAGTCACGACACATCGACTCCCATTGTCTTTTTATCTTGTTTTATCACGGGAGTCGCCCGGTATTTTACACCGATAGATAGATTTTTTAAAATTGGGCGCAAGCCCCGCGCCCCCACCGGCTTTCAATTCCAAACTCTACCATTGGGGGGATGTAATTTTTTGATCCTCGCCTCTAGGCTAAAGGTAAATTTTGGATATCCGCAGCCTTGCAACCCCCCGGAATCGGCGGGCACTCCAGAACCTTTGCAGCAATTTTAATGCGGGAAAATGACGGAACCCCAACACTCGGTAAAAGCGCAACTGCGATCGCAACTTCCCCCGGCTTTAAATATTTTGGTCGATCTGGCATTTAACTTTTGGTGGAGTTGGTCGTCCGAGGCGACCTCCCTGTTTCGGGATATCGACGCCCAACTGTGGGACCGCTGCGGTCAAAATCCGGTCAAATTTTTGCTGGAACTCCCCGAAACCCAACTGATGCAGGTCGCCACCGACCCGACGTTCCGGGAGCGATCGCGCCAAGTCGGAGAACAGTTTCAGCACTACATGAACGCCGGAGAAACCTGGGCGAAAGAAGGCTTCCCCGACCTCACCCCGGACCAACCCATCGCCTATTTGTGCATCGAATTCGGATTGCATCCCTGCCTGAAAACCTACGCGGGAGGCCTGGGAATTTTGGCCGCAGACCAACTCAAATCCGCCTCCGATTTGGGCATCCCGATGGTGGGGGTGGGCTTGATCTACCACCACGGCTATTTTGAACAGCATTTCAACTCCGAAGGCTGGCAGGAAGAAGTATTTCCGGACCGAAACTTTTCCGAACTGCCGCTAGAATTGGTGCGAGACGGCGACGGAAATCCCCTCACCGTCGAAGTCAGAATCCGCCGTCGCCCGGTTAACGCCCAGGTTTGGCGGGTGCGGGTGGGCCGGCTGAATTTGTATTTGTTGGATAGCGATCGCGACGACAACGATCCCCTCGATCGCACCCTCACCAACACCCTCTACGGCGGCGACGACAACACCCGCATCGGCCAGGAAATTCTCCTCGGCATCGGCGGCGTCCGCCTTTTGGAAGCCCTCAATTTGCACCCCTCCATCTACCACTTCAACGAGGGACACTCGGCCTTCGCCGCCCTGGAATTGCTGCGGCGGCGGATGGCAAAAACCGGCGAACCCTTCGAGGAGGCAAAAACCGCCGTCCGGAAACAGTGCGTTTTCACCACCCACACCCCCGTCATGGCCGGCCACGACACCTTCTCCCCCGACTTCATCGACGATTTCTTCTGCCACTACTGGCCAGAATTGCAACTGTCCCGGGATGCGTTCCTGGATCTGGGGGCGAGGAAACCGGGGGACCCCTGGGACCCCTTCAACATGACCGTTCTGGCCCTGCGGATGTCCCGGGTCGCCAACGGCGTCAGCCAACTCAACGGCCAAGTCAGCCGCCGGATGTGGTCGGTCCTTTACCCCGATCGCGACGTGGAAAATGTCCCCATCACCGCCATCACCAACGGCGTCCACACCCCCACCTGGATCTCGCCACTGATGGCCTCCCTGTACGCCCGCCACCTCTGCGAAAATTGGGCGCAGCGGGCTTGCGAACTGGAAATGTGGGGGGGGATAGACCGCATCCCCGAGGGCGACCTGTGGCAGCGTCACCGCCTGCTGAAGCGACAATTGGTCATCTACACCCGCAACCGCCTCAAACAGGCCCGCCGCGATCGCGGGGAAGATCCGAAATACATCGAAGCCTGCGATCGCATCCTCGACCCCGACGCCCTCACCGTCGGCTTCGCCCGCCGGTTCAGCCCCTACAAGCGTGGCGATCTGATTTTGTCCGATCCCGAACGGGTGTTTAATATTTTCCGCGATCGCGATCGGCCCGTGCAAGTGATTTTCGCCGGAAAAGCCCACCCCGCCAACGACGAAAGCAAACGCATCATGCAGCGGCTGATCGAGTGGAGTCACGACGAGGACATCTGGTCCCGGGTGGTTTTTCTGGAAGATTACGACATCCTCACCGCCAAGATGTTAGTTTGGGGGGTAGATCTGTGGCTGAACACCCCCCGCCGTCCCCTGGAGGCCTCCGGCACCAGCGGCCAGAAAGTCGCCCTCAACGGCGGACTCAACTGCAGCATCCGGGACGGGTGGTGGAACGAAGCCTACCGGGCGGACTCCGAGGGTCGCGGCCTCAACGGGTGGGCGATCGGCGATCGCACGTTTGCCGATACCGACGACCACAATCCCTCCCCCGAAGACCGGGAAGAACAGGATCGCCGGGACGCCGAACACCTCTACCATCTCTTAGAAAACGAGATCGTCCCCCAATTCTACGATCGCGACGGGGACAACCTCCCCCGCAGTTGGATCGACATGATGAAAGCCTCGATCAAAACCGTCGGACCCCAATTCAACACCGATCGCATGGTGAAAGAATACGTCACCCGACTGTATTTCCCCGATGTCGCCTCGGAGTTTGCCGAACCCGCCCTCACCAGCAGCGCCCGATGATTGGGGGAGTCGGGAACGTCCACAGATGCAGCGCACCACCATAATATGAAACTTCGAGATCGAATTATTATCGCCGTCGTCCTCATCGCCCTCCTGGGCTTCACGTTGTCGGGGACGTTGGTTCACTTGTTAACCGAGGCATGGTGGTTCGATGCCGTGGATTTCGCCTCGGTGTTTTGGACCCGCATCACCTGGCAGATTTTATTGTGGGTGGGGGGATTCGTTTTGTACGCCGCCTTTTTGGGGGGAAATTACGCGATCGCCCAACACTTCACCCGCCACCGCCGCTTCGAGTTTTTGGAGGGGACAGAATTTGAACCCTACAGCCGCGGTTTGGTGCGGGTCGTCGCCGTCTTTCTGATTTTCACGATATCCCTCGGCGCCGCCACCGTCGCCTACGACTCCTGGGAAGTTTTTCTCAAATATTTGAATCAGTCCCAATTCGCGATCGCCGACCCGATTTATAACCAAGATGTCGGGTTTTATATCTTCCAACTCCCCCTCTATGAAACCCTCCAGGACTGGCTGTTGAGTCTGTTTGTCTGGGGACTGGCGATCGCCGTCGCCATCTATTTATTAAAAGGACAATTTCGCGGCCGCTACGACTGGAAACACTTTTTCACCGGACAAGCCAAAACCCACATCAGTATTTTAATGGCCGCGATCGCCGTCACGGTCGCGATCGGCTTTTTACTCGACCGCTACGAACTGCTTTTAAATGCCGATGGAGTCGTATTCGGCGCCGGATACACCGACGTCCACGCCCGCATTTTCGCCGACTGGGTGATGGCCGGACTCTCCATCGTTTTGGCCGGTTCCTTCATCTTTTCCATCTGGCAAAGTAGCCTCACCTTCCCCATCGTCGGCCTCGGCATTTACCTCGTCGCCCTGGTTTTACTCACCAGCGTCTATCCCAGTTTTCAACAAAAAATCGTCGTCGAACCCAACGAACTGGAAAAAGAACGGCCCTACATTGCCCACAACATCGAATTTACCCAAAAAGCCTACGACCTCCCCGACGTGGAACGGCGGGATTTTCCAGCCGCAAGCGACATCGATCGCCAGACCCTCGACGACAACGAAACCACCGTCCGCAACATCCGCCTGTGGGACTACCGGCCCCTGCTGAGTACCTACCGCCAACTCCAAGAAATCCGCCTCTACTACCGTTTCAACGATGTCGATATCGACCGCTACACCCTCGATGGCAATTACAGGCAGGTGATGCTTTCCCCCCGAGAATTGGTCTACGAACAGGTACCCGCCGACGCCCAAACTTGGGTCAACCAACGATTAAAATATACCCACGGTTACGGGTTAGTGATGAGTCCCGTCAACCAAATCACCCCCGACGGTTTGCCGGAATTCTTCATCCGCGACATTCCCCCGGTTTCCACCGTCGATCTCGAAATCGAAGAACCCGCCATCTACTACGGCGAACGGACGAATACTTATATCTTCACCAACACCGACACCCCCGAATTCGACTATCCCCGCAGCAACGAAAACGCCTTCACATTCTACGAGGGAGACGGCGGCGTGTCCGTTGGTTCTCTGGGGCGGCGGCTGGCCTACGCCTACGATCGCGCCGATCTCAACCTGTTAATTTCCGGCTATTTTAACGAGAATTCCAAAATTCTCTACCACCGAAACATCCGCGATCGCGTCGGCCGCGTGGCCCCGTTTTTGCGGCTGGATAATGACCCCTACATGACGGTTATCGGCGGAAAACAATATTGGATCGTCGATGCTTATACCGTCAGCGATCGCTATCCCTACTCCAAACCCCTGCTGCAAAGCAACAACGTCGGGGCAATTTTGGAAGGCGGAAATATCGAGGCGATCGTCCGCGGCAACGCCAACTACATCCGCAATTCCGTCAAAGTCGTCGTCGATGCCTTCAACGGCGACATGAGATTTTTCGTGATGGACGAAACCGATCCCGTCCTCGAAACCTACCGCAAAATTTTCCCCTCTTTATTTATCCCCAAAGACGAGATCCCCGCCGATGTCAAAGATCACTTCCGCTATCCTTTAGATCTGTTCACCATCCAGGCCCAAATTTACCTCGCCTACCACATGAGCGATCCGCAAAACTTCTACAACCAGGAGGACTTGTGGCGGTTCCCAATGGAGGCTTACGAGGGCAATCAACGCCTGATGGAACCCTACTATCTGATCATGGAACTGCCGGAAGAAGAAGGCGAAGAATTTGTCCTGATCTTGCCCTTCACCCCCGTCAACAAAGACAACATGATCGCCTGGATGGCGGCGCGATCGGACGGCGAAGATTACGGCCGATTATTATTGTACGAATTCCCCAAACAAAAAGTGATTTACGGCCCCAGCCAGATCGAAGCCCGAATCGACCAAAACCCCACCATTTCCCAACAGCTAACCCTGTGGAGTCAGGAGGGTTCAAGAGTGATCCGCGGCGATCTGCTCGTCATCCCCATCGAGGAGTCTTTATTATACGTCGAACCCGTCTACCTGCGGGCGGAACAGGGGGAACTCCCCGAACTCAAGCGGGTGATCGTCGCCTACGATAAAGAAGTGGTGATGGCCGAAAACTTGGAGCGATCGCTCGCCCTCCTCTTCGGCGAACAGGCGGAAGAACAACAACCCGCACCCGCCGCCGGCACCCGACCCCAAATCCCCGAAAATATCGCCCAACTCACCAATTCCGTTTTGGAAAAATATCAGCAGGCCCAAGAAGCCCGCCGCCAAAACAACTGGACCGAATACGGCCGCTATATGCAGGAGTTCGAGCAACTCCTCAACCAACTCCGGCAAAGCCAGAATAATGGTAATGAGGAGGAATAGACCCGCTCGGGAATCAATTCCCCAGGGCGCAAGCCAGGCGCCCCTACGAGCAAAAATCCTCTCGCAGGCGATCGCCCCTCCGTGTCCTGGAGTGCCTCTGTGGTTTTTGGAAACAATTCTTAACAAAAAAATCGACTTTTTTCAGCCGATCGCCTAGCTTTTTTGCAAAAATTCTGATATCATACTCTCATAATGGGAATAGTCGCAATTTTTTTATTGCAGTCACCACTCCCATCATGAAGGATGATGTTCCCATCATATCCGAAATCGCCGCCCCCTGTCAACCCCTTTTCGCCGCCGCGCATCAAAAAAAAACGAAATTTTCCATCCCACCCGAAACCGAAAAAATCTAACCAAAAACAGAGATAAAAATTTGCCGCACCTGATAAAAGTTGAGACAGAGATAAATGTCGGTATAACTTCAGGTAAAAAAAATATGACTAAGACCCAGAATATAGAGACGGTGCGCCGCGGCGATCGCACCCAACTCTTCCGAGAAAAGCACCCCGGCGCCGATCGCTGGGCGGCGGGTTACGGGCAGATCGAACACACCCCCGAAACCCAAGCGCGGGTTTTTTGCATGGCGGAAATCCTCGCCGAACGGGGGATGCCCGAAGATGAACTTTGGGAATTACTCTACGCCCTCGATCGCATCGCCAGCGCGGGGATGTGGCTGGTCGTGCACGAAACCTATGCCCAAAAAATCTATCGGGACGGGCGAGATCTCAAACCCGAAGACTTCAAAACCAAACCGGAAGGGCACACCGGCGGCTCATTAAATATGGTCCCCGCCTATTCCGGCTACATGGCGATCGACGCCATCACCCACATCACCCGGGGTTGGATGATGGGACAGGGGCACTGCGTCGCCGCGATCGACTCCGTGAACCTATTATTAGATAACCTCAGCCCCGTCCACGCCGATCGCTACGACCTCAGCGACGAAGGCCTGACCCGCTACCTGCGGGACTTCTACTCCTACAAACTTGACGAAGAAGGGCGGCAGGACTCCCCCCTCGGCAGTCACGTCAACCCCTACACCGCCGGGGGAATCGCCGAAGGCGGCTATCTGGGATTCGTCCAACTCGAATACGTCCACACCCCCCTCCCCGGCGAGCGGTTGGTGGTGTTCCTCAGCGACGGCGCCTTTGAAGAACAGCGCGGCAGCGACTGGGTGCCCCGGTGGTGGCGGAATCAAGACTGCGGCTTGGTGGCGCCGATCATGATCAACAACGGACGCCGCATCGACCAGCGGAGCACGATGGCCCAAAAGGGCGGCACCGACTGGTTGATAGAACACCTGAAACTCAACAACTTCGATCCGATCGTGTTCGACGGAGGCGATCCGGCGGCCTTCGTCTGGGCGATCTTTGAAATCGAGAGTCGCCTGGAAGCCGGGGCCAAAGCGGTGGAACGGGGAGAGGCTAATTATCCCGTGCCCATCCCCTACGGCATCGCCGTGGCCCAAAAAGGTGCCGGGTTCTACAACGCCGGGGAAAACCTCGCCCACAACTTGCCGCTGGGAGGCAACCCCCGCAAGGATACCAAAGCCACCCAGATTTTCAACGAGTGGAGTCGGAAGCTGTGGGTGCCGCCGGAGGAGCTCGACGCCGCGATCGCCCGATTCCGAAATCACGACCACAGCGATCGCCCCCTGGAACGGGACAACCCGATGGTGTGGCGGAACGTCAGCCTGCGGGAAGTGCCCGAACCCGACTTCCAACCCATCCCCGAAAACCGGATGGACCGGTCCGCCTGGACGACTTCCCAACCCATGAAAGCGGCGGATAAAATGTTCGTGGCGACGGTGCAGGCCAACCCCCACCTGCGTCCCCGGGTGGGCAATCCGGACGAGATGAAGTCCAACCGCCTGCAAACCACCCTCGACGCCCTGAAATTCCGCGTCACCGACCCGGAGGAGGGCATCCCCGAGGACATCCACGGCGCGGTCATAACGGCCCTCAACGAAGAAGCGATCGCCGCCGCGGCTTTGGCGAATAAAGGCGGCATCAACCTGATCGCCACTTACGAAGCCTTCGGGGCGAAAATGCACGGGGTGATGCGGCAGGAAATCATTTTCGCCAAACACCGCAAGGGCATCGGCCAACCCCGGGACTGGCTGTCCGTCCCCCTGATGCTGACTTCCCACACCTGGGAAAACGGCAAAAACGAGCAGTCCCACCAAGATCCGATGATGGCGGAGGCGATGCTCAACGAACCTTCGGACATCTCCCGGGTGCTGTTTCCGGCGGATTACAATAGCGTCGGGGTGCTGATGCAGAAACTCTACCAAACCCACGGCCAGTTTTGGTCTGTGGTGGTTTCCAAGCGGGGAATCGCCAATCTTTTCAGTCGGGAAGAGGCGGAACAATTGATCGAACAAGGGGCGATCAAGCTGGATTGGGCCGGGTATCGGCAGGATTCGCCCTGGGTGATTTTGACGGCGATCGGCGCCTACCAGTTGCAGGAGGTTCTGAAGGCTTCGGCCCGCCTGACGGAACGGGAGATGCCCCATTCGGTGGTTTACATGGTGGAACCGGGGCGGTTCCGCATCCCCCGGGACGAGGGAGAGTTGGAACACGCGGCGCCGGGAAATCTGGTGGCGGCGCTTTACCCGGAGTCCGTGCCCTCCCGGGTGTTCGTCACCCACACCCGCCCGGAACCGATGCTGGGGACTTTGCAACCGCTGCACACCGGTTTTAACCGCACGGCGGCTTTGGGATTTGTGAATGTCGGCGGGACCCTGAATGGCGAGGGGATGCTGTTCGTGAACCGGTGCAGTTGGGGCCACGTTCTGGCGGAGGTGGCGCGGGTGTGCGATCGCCCCCGGGAGGATTTTCTCACCACAGAAGAACGGGACGCTTTGGAAGGGAAAAGTTGTCCCCAGGGCGCGATCGGTTCCCCGGTGAGTATTTAGCGATCGGGAAGGAAGAATGGAAATCAATTAATCATCATTGTCCATTCTTCCCCACTCCCGACTCCCGACTCCCGACTCCCGACTCCCCACTTTAAATTATTATTTCTCGGAAAATGGCGTGGTTTGAAGTTGGTCTAAATCGTAGAGAATTTCGCCGAGGGAAAATCCGCCCACTTCGCTGATGCGGCCGCGCCATATCGCCTCCCGAGTGCTGGGCATTCCCCGGCCGTGGCTGGGGTACATCTTGGCATTTTTAAGGTGGATGAATTCGGGGAGGGGGAGTTTGACGGCTTCTTCTTCATGTCGCCTGACCTGATCCTGAAACTGAATGATTAAATCTTCCAGTATTTGCTTAATTTCGTGATGCTTGTCTCCCAATTTGATTAATTTTTTCAATTCTTTAAAATAGGCTTGCTGGCTGATAATCCGACCGGAAACAATCAGGCCATCGACATTGAGGGTTATGGCAATTTCCAAAGAGGTTTTTTCGGGGATTGCCGCCAGAACTTGAAGGAGTTTATCTAAATGTTGGTTTTGAATTTTAGAACCTGAACTCATTGACGATTCGTTCTCCTATCGATGGGGTTTAAAAACAGCACTCGCTTAGATATCGTTGGGGAAAAATTTGGGATAACCGAGACAAGGTATCAAAATTATATACCTCGGGCCGGATGTTTGGAGAGATCGTGTCAGCAATCCCTCACCTGACCGGCATCCGGGAGGAATGCGATCGCACTCAATTCTCGGCGACATGACATTCGGAAACTTGTTCCATCTCCGCCATCCCGAATATTTTACATCTGAAATTGAAAATCTCCAACTTATGACGGATGATCTCGGGATATAAAACCACCAAAATGGAACATAATAGAAGCTATATATCTAAAGGAAACTCTATTAATTATGATTTTCACAAATAAACCCACTATTTTGCTAGGATTTGCGACGGTTTATTCCCTAGCCGCTGGCTTCCTACCCGGACTGGCAAAAGCCGAAGAAAACGGACGGTTGGCGCAGGCTGTAAACTGTCGGCAAGTGGACGTGAACACCGCCCTCAACGTTAGGGAAACCCCCGGCGGAGCGACGGTCGGGATGCTCAAAGATGGGGAAAACGTCTATCTTTCTGCGGAACCCGCCGATGGGTGGGTGGCGATCGGTTCCCCGATGGACGGATATGTTTCCACCGACTATTTGAACTATTGTACGGGGGCTATTTCTTCCCCCGCCCAACCGGTCGCCCAGGCGACACCGACGATCCCCGGCGACGCCGTTCCGTCCACCTCGTCCACGGTGCCGGGGAGCAACTGTCGGCAAATTATCACCCCCGATGTTACCATCCGCCAGGAGCCCGGAGGAGAGGCGATCGGGACTCTGGAGCAAAATCAAGAGGTTTACATCGCCAACGAGGGAAATCGAGGTTGGGTCCCCATCGAAAGCCCGGTGAGCGGGTACGTCAGCGCCACCAATTTGGGCTACTGCGACGGCGCGACGCCGGGGGACGAACAGAGCCGGCAACCTCTGCCCCCGTCCGCCAGCAATCCGGGCGAATTTGTCTCCACCGTCCCGGAGGGCGACTGCCGGGAGACGAACACCTCCGGCGTGACGATTTTCGATGAGCCCGGCGGGGAAATCGTGGGGACTTTGGAAGCGGACCAGGCGGTCTATATTGCCAACGAAGGCCGCAACGGTTGGGTGCCGGTGGAAGTTCCCGTCAATGGTTATGTCAATGCAGATTATCTGACCTATTGCAGCGGCCCGCTTCCCAACATTCCGACTTCGAGTTGTCGGGAAGTGGACGTTTATTCGAGGCTGAACGTGCGGGAAGAACCCGGCGGCGAAACGATCGCCCAGTTGGAAGACGGACGGGCGGTTTCCATCCGCGATCGCGGCCAAAACGGCTGGGTGCCGATCGTCGCCCCCCTGCAGGGCTACGTCTCCGCAGAATATCTGGAATATTGTCCATAGAACCATTACAAAATATCCGATTTATACGAACAGGAGGAAGTATGAAAGTCCAAACAGACGTGACTTACCGTAACTTAGAAAAAACCGACGCGATCGAAAGTTTGGTCGCAGAAAAAATTGCCAAATTGGAAAAGTTTTGCGATTACATGAGTAGCTGCCGGGTGGCGGTGGAAAAAACCCACGATCGCCCCGACAGCGGCACGCCCTACCGGGTTCGGATCGACATGACCATCCCCCCCGGCCACGAGTTGGCGGTCGATCGCAGCCCCGACGTCGGCACCCAGTACACGCCGTTGGAAACGGTAATTCGGGAAGCCTTTGAAGCGGCCCGCCGCCAGGTTGTGGAGTTGGTCGAAAAGCAGCGGGGCGAGGTGAAAACCCACCCCCAACAGGAGATGATGGCGATCGTCACGAAACTCGAATCCGACCACGGTTTTATCAAATCTGTCGCTTCTGGGCGGGAAGTTTATTTCCACAAAAATAGCGTCATCAGCGACGATTTTGATCGCCTGGAAGTGGGGACTGGCGTTGCCTACGCCGACGAAATGGGCACGAACGGACCCCAGGCGACGACCGTCCAAATTGTGAACAAACCCGGCACCCGGGCCGAAAAAACGGAAACCGAAGTCGAACAACCGATGGGTTGGAAATAATGACGATCCGCGATGTTATTGAGGAGAATTTTATGAACGCACCGACACTGTTATCTCACGCCGAACTGAAAACGTTGATGGAATGCGAAGATACCTGCGTTTCCATCTACTTACCCGTCCACAAAGCCGGCCCCCCCGTCCGTCAAGATCCGATCCGGTTTAAGAACTTAATGTCGGATGCGATCGGGCAACTGGAACGGCGGGGTTGGCGCCGCAGCGACGCGGAAGACTTTCTCGCCCCGGCCCAAGAACTAGACCGGCCGGAATTTTGGCGGCACCAAAATGAAGGATTGGCGATTTTTGTCGCCCCGAACCTGTTCCGATACTACCGACTTCCCCTGTATTTTGAAGAGTTGGTTTCGGTGG
Source organism: Limnospira sp. (assembly GCA_050045915.1). Classification (GTDB taxonomy): domain Bacteria; phylum Cyanobacteriota; class Cyanobacteriia; order Cyanobacteriales; family Microcoleaceae; genus Limnospira. Next base: position 20,937 of record JBNGCR010000040.1, on the reverse strand, counting down.
GCGATCGCTTCCACGTCAAGCCCTTGATGCCGCTATTGACCCACGACGGACGGTTCTACATTTTGGCGTTAAGTCAGCATAAAATCAAGCTGTTTCAAGCCAGCCGTTATCAGATCAACGAAGTCGATATCGGAGACACCCCCACCAGTTTGGAAACGGCTCTCCAATACGACCAACCGGAAGAACAGGTGCAAATGCACACCGGCAACCCCAACCCCGCCGCCGGTCAATCCCTCATCTTTCACGGTCACGGCGTGGGGACGACGGAGGATAAAACAGCGATCTGGCGATTTTTCCAAAAGGTCGATGCCGGAATTCACAAGGTACTCAACGGCGAAAATGCACCCTTGATTTTAGCCGGAGTCCAATACTTGCTCCCCATCTACCGAGAGGCTAATTCTTACCCCCATCTAATTGGGGAAGGTGTGACCGTCAATTCGGAATCTCTGACCCCCCAAGAACTCCACGATAAAGCCTTGAATGTGATGTTCCATTACTTCAACGTGGAACGGGAAAAAGCCACGAACCGCTACCACGAATTGGCGGGGAACGACGGTCAGGCTTCTCGAAATATGGAGGAAGTGATCAAAGCCGCTTATTATCAACGGGTGGATTCCCTATTCGTGGCGATGGACGAAAAGCAGTGGGGACAATTTGACCCCGAAAGCAATACCATCGAATTGCACCGGGAACCCGATCCCCACGATGTCGATCTGTTGGATTTCGCGGCGATTCAAACCTTCCTGAATGGCGGGACGGTCTACACCGACAAGCTAGAAAATCTGCCCGATCACGCCCTGTTAGCGGCGACGTTCCGCTACTAAAATCAAATATTATCCTCTTTTTTGAGGGTGGGGAAAGGGTGAAAATATTTCGTCCTTTTCCCAATGACAGCACTCCCCTGGCGATCGGAAGCCCTGAAGCGCCACAACATTTAAAATTACAGATCCAATTTGTCGATGTTTTCTCGCATCACTTTGGCGGAGTTTTGTAGTTGTTTTTTCTCTGTATCACTCAGCGCTAAATTGAGCACCCGCGTCACCCCCTGGCGGCTGACGACGGCGGGCAAACTCAGGCAAACATCCTCGATATCATGTAAACCCTCGATCAGGTTGCTGACGGTGAAAACCCGGTGCTGATCTCGCAGGATCGCTTTGGCAATTTGAGTTACCCCCAAACCGATCGCGTAATAGGTGGCCCCTTTGCGATCGATTATGTGGTTGAGATCCATGACCTCGCCCTCGGCTTTTTGGCGATCGACATCGATCACGAGCATTTCATCCAATACATTTTGAATCAGCATGGAATAAGCGGAAGACATTCCCACTTGTCCCGCCCCCACGATGACACCCTTGAGGGGTTGGTAGGTTTGAGATTTGCCTTCGTCGATGTCCGTCGGAACTGAAAATAATTGTGGCAGCATCAGTAAATTTTTTGAAGTGATTGATTTTGCGTTTTCAGGTTATCCCCCGATCGCCCCCGCCATCATCCGCCAGCAGGCATAAGAATAAATTCTCAGACTCCCCATTCAATTTGATTCCTCTGCTCGCTTCTCAAATCACCCTTTCGGCTTAGGTATCGGACATCGATTTATTTCAAAAGAAAGAGGGAAGTTTAGGGAGTCCAGTTTATGCTGTTGGGTGTGGGTGTGCGGCGATCGCGACGGACACCCCGGCTTGCGAGCGACTGTTCAATCCGGAGATCTACGACATGGCAAAGAATATCGCAATTAACGGACTGGGAAGAATCGGGCGAGCTGTCCTCAAAATTGCCCATAAAAACCCGGAATTTGAAATTGTCGGGATCAACGACTTGGTTCCGCCAGAAACCCTCGCTTATTTGTTGAAATATGATACGGTTTATGGCCGATATGAGGGCGAAATAGAATCGACAAATGACAGTCTGATTCTCGACGGCAAACCGTATCAGGTCTACTCCGAAAAAGACCCAGAAAAACTGCCTTGGGCTTCCCGAAACGTCGATATCGTTCTGGAATGTACGGGGATTTTCACTAAAAAAGAGCAGTTAGAAAAGCACCTGAAAGCTGGTGCAAAAGCAGTCATTTTATCCGCCCCAGCCAAAAGCGAGGGCATCCCCACAATCGTCCACGGCATCAACAAGCCAGACGAGAGCGATCGCATCATTTCCTGTGCCAGTTGTACCACCAATTGCGTCACCCCAGTATTTGAAATTATCGGCCGCCGCATCGGGGTTAAAAAGGCGATGATGACCACCGTCCACGCTTACACCTCCAGCCAATCTATTGTAGACGGTCCGAGCAAAAAATTGCGCCGGGGAAGGGCCGGGGCGGAAAACTTGGTTCCCACTTCTACAGGTGCGGCCAAAGCCACTACAAAAGTCCTCACCCAGTACGAAAATAAATTCGACGGCGTGGCCGTCCGCGCCCCCGTCCCCGTCGGTTCCATCACGGACATCACCTTCGTGACGGAAAAACCGACTTCCGTCGAAGAAATTAACAGCATCTTTCGGGAGGAAGTCGATAGCGAAACCTACCGGGAGATCATTGGCATTTCCGAGGATGAAATCGTCTCCGCCGATATCATCAAAGATCCCCGGGCTTCCATCATCGACCTGACGATGACCCAGGTGGTGGACGGCGACCTGGTGAAGGTGATGAGTTGGTATGACAACGAGTGGGGTTATGCCAGCCAGATGGTGCGGGAAACGGTGCGGATGCTGAAAGAATCCCCCGTTTTATCTGGCGCGGGTTAACTTCTTTTTTCGACCCCCCGATCGCAGTTCGACAGGAGGAAATCACGAAATGTTTCCCATTCCCAAAATCAAAACTATGAAAATGCTGGCATCCGGTTTTTTGGCGATCGCGATCGCCGGGATCGCGGCCGGATGCGACCGCCGTCCGAGAGTCGGCACCGAACCGGAGGTGATGGAAGAAACCCCCCAAGTCGAGTCCGTCGCCGCGATCGGGGAGCCCGAATTCACCGACTCGGAAATCACCGCCGCTATTAAGGGAGAATACGCCCTCAGTCGCCACCTTTCCGGCTACGATGTTAACGTCGAAACTAACCAGGGCATCGTCATTTTATCCGGTGCCGTCGAAGATCTCCTCGCCCAAGAACGAGCCACCCGGATCGCGGAAACGATCAAAGGGGTGCGATCGGTGGTCAATCGGGTTATCGTCGAACCGAGCGATCGCACCGATCTCGAAATTGCCGAGGAGGTAAAAACCGCTTTGAAAGAAGATCCCGCCACGGAAGAATGGGCGATCGAAACTGCTGTAAATAATGGCATCGTCACCCTCTCCGGAACGGTGGATTCTTGGCAGGAAAAACAACTCGCCGCCCGCGTCGTCAAAGATGTGAAAGGGGTGCGGGAAGTCGAAAACCAAATCCTCGTCACCTACGACGAGACTCGCGCCGAATCCGACATCGCCGCCGACGTCCGCCAAGCCCTGAAATGGGATGCGCGGGTGGATGCCGCCCTAATCGATGTCAGCGTCGCCAACGACCAAGTGATCCTCAGCGGGACCGTGGGCAGCGCCTTCGAGAAATCCATCGCCGTCTCCAACGCCTTCGTCACCGGCGTCGATTCCGTCCTCGCCGAAACCCTGGATGTGGAACCCTGGGCCGAAGATGAAAGCCTGCGAAAAGAGGCGATCGCGGACATCACCGATCCGAACATCCGGGAGGCTATCAACGACGCCCTGAGGGCCGATCCCCGCGTGGTGGCGTTCAACGTCGATGCGGACGTCAGCAACGGCATCGTCACTCTCTCGGGAACCGTCGATAACCTGAAAGCCAAGCGGGCTGCGGCCCAGGATGCCGCCAACACCACGGGGGTTCTCGATGTCCGCAACGAAATTACCGTCGTCCCCGTCGATCCCGCCACGGACGAGGAAATCGCCGAAAATTTGAGAAATCGCATTTCCCGCAGCCCCTACATCGACGCTGAAGATGTCAACGTTTCCGTTGACGAGGGCATCGTCACCCTCAGCGGCACGGTCGATTCCTACTCGGAAAAATGGCGGGCGGGGGATCTGGCGACGCTGACGTTGGGCGTCACCGGCGCGATCAATAACCTGCAAATCGAAGGTCAACAATTGTCCTACGATCGCACATTTTACGATTGGGATGCTTTGGACAATGGCGGCGACTACAGCCCCGCACAAAAAGCCGATGCGGAACTCAAACAAGATATTGCCGACCAGATGGCTTGGTCGCCCTTTATCGACCGGGATGATATTAACATTTCCGTCAATAACGGCGTGGCAACCCTGACCGGAACCGTCGATTCCCGGTACGAACATACCCAAGTTTTGGAGGAAACCTACGAAGCTGGAGTTATCGGCGCGATCGACAAGTTGGAAGTCGAAGGCGGGCAGGATTTATAGGAAGAAGGCAGGCTGGATTTATAGAGGAAGGCAGGCGGGGACGCACTGCCCCTCCCCTACATTTGCCCCACATCGGATCGTTGCACTATTGAAAGTTATTTAAGGAAAAAATATGTCGGGTTCAAATTCTTATATTCGCTGGTTTGACGATCTCAACTCCGAAGATGTCGCCGCCGTGGGTGGGAAAAATGCCTCCTTGGGCGAGATGATTCAGAGTTTGAAAGAAAAACAGATTCGAGTTCCCGACGGTTTCGCGACCACCGCAAAAGCCTATCGGGAATTTTTGGACGAAAACGACATCACCGATAAAATTAAGGCAGAAATCGACAAACTCCACGACAAATCCGCACCTTTGGAAGAAGTCGGAAAATCGATCAGAGGACTATTTAAAAAGTCCGAATTCCCCGATCACATCGCTGAGGAAATTAAAAGCGCCTACCGGGAAATGAGCGATCGCTACGATACGAAATCCGTGGATGTCGCCGCCCGCAGCAGCGCCACCGCCGAAGATTTGCCGGACGCGAGTTTCGCCGGACAGCAAGAAACCTTCTTGAATCTGACCGGAGAAGACGAGGTTTTAAACGCCTGCCGGGACTGCTTCGCCTCCCTATTTACCGATCGCGCCATCAGCTACCGGGAAAGCCAGGGATTCGACCATTTGAAAGTCGCCCTCTCCGTGGGAATTCAAAAGATGGTGCGGTCTGATTTGGCATCTTCCGGCGTCATGTTTTCCATCGATACGGAAACCGGATTTCCCGATGTCGTGGTCATTAATGGCGCTTGGGGATTGGGGGAAAATGTCGTACAGGGTAGCGTCACCCCGGACGAATTTCAGGTTTTCAAGCCTTTGTTAGAAAATGTAAATTTGAAGCCCATTATCGAAAAGCGGTTGGGCGAGAAACAGAAAAAAATGATCTACGCCAAGGGCGGGTCGAAGACGACGAAAAATGTCGAAACCTCCGAGGAAGAACGGCAACAATTCGTCATCGAAGATGAGGAAGCCCTGCAACTGGCGCGGTGGGCGACGACCATCGAATCCCACTACGGAAAAGCGATGGATATGGAGTGGGCTAAGGACGGAAAAAGTGGGGAATTGTTTATCGTCCAAGCCCGCCCGGAAACCGTCCAATCCCAAAAAGAAGCGGGTTCGTTGAAAACCTACAAATTGAAGGAAGAGGGAGAAAAAATAATTTCCGGAATCAGCATCGGAGAAGCCATCGCATCCGGGAAAGTTTGCCGGATCAAAAGTTCCGAAGAAATCGATAAATTTGAACCGGATTCTATCCTAGTGACGGGGATGACCGATCCGGACTGGGTGCCGATTATGAAACAGGCCGCGGCTATCGTAACCGATCGCGGCGGGAGGACCTGCCACGCGGCGATCGTCAGCCGGGAATTGGGGATTCCGGCGATCGTCGGCACCGGATCGGGGACGGAAGAATTGCGGGGCGATCGCGAGATCACCGTGTCCTGTGCGGAGGGCGATCGGGGCTTCGTTTATGACGGTATTTTAGACTTTGAAACCGCCGAAGTCAACCTGGAAGATATCCCCAAAACCGACACCCAAATTATGATGAATATCGCCAGCCCCGCCGCGGCTTTCCGGTGGTGGCGGTTGCCCAGCGACGGCATCGGCTTGGCGCGGATGGAATTCATCATCAATAATACCATCAAAATCCACCCGATGGCGCTGGTTCACTTCGACAAAATCGAAGATAAAGACACCCGCAAAACCATCGAAAAATTGACCCGGGGCTACAGCGACAAAACCGAATATTTCGTCGATCGCCTCGCCCGCGGCATCGCCAAAATCGCCGCCCCCCAATATCCGAATCCGGTCATCGTCCGCATGAGTGACTTCAAAACCAACGAATACGCGGATCTGATCGGCGGCGAACAATTTGAACCCGGAGAAGCCAACCCGATGCTGGGATTTCGGGGTGCCTCCCGCTACTACAGCGATCGCTACCGGGACGGTTTCGCCCTCGAATGTCGCGCCATCCAACGAGTCCGGCAGGCGATCGGTTTGAACCATGTGATTATCATGATTCCCTTCTGTCGAACTATCGAAGAAGCCGATCGCGTTTTGGAAGTTTTGGCCGACAACGGTTTGAAGCGTGGCGAAGACGGTTTGGAGGTTTATGTGATGTGCGAAATTCCCACCAACGTCGAACAGGCGGACGAGTTTTCCGAACGCTTCGACGGCTTCTCCATCGGGTCGAATGACCTGACCCAATTAGCCCTCGGAGTCGATCGCGATTCTTCGGAATTATCCCACCTTTTCGACGAACGAAATACCACCGTCAAACGGATGATCCGGCGACTGATCGAAACCGCCCACAAGTGCGATCGGAAAGTCGGAATTTGCGGACAGGCGCCCAGCGACTACCCCGACTTTGCCGCCTTCCTCGTCGAGTCCGGAATCGATTCCATTTCCCTCAATCCCGATAGCATTGTGGAGGTGAAAAACCGCATCGCAGACATGGAAAATTAACCCTTCGTAGTTCGGGCATCCTGCCCGAACGCACCCCCGGCAAGATGCCCGGGCTACACAGTTTATATTTTGGAGAATTAAATGATGGATATGATGGATATCACCACTGTTTGGGAAGATTTAGTTTGGGATAACGGCGGCAAAATCGTTTACCTGATCCTCGACGGCGTGGGGGGGCTAAAAGACCGCGATCGCGGCGGCACCGCCCTGCAAGTCGCCCACACCCCCAACTTGGATGAAATCGCCAAAAATTCCAGTTGCGGCTTACTCGAAATTGTCGGCCCCGGCATCACCCCCGGCAGCGGCCCCGGCCATCTATCTCTGTTCGGCTACGACCCGTTAAAATACCGGATCGGCCGCGGCGTCCTCTCCGCTTTAGGCATCGATTTCGACCTGCAAACCGGGGATGTCGCCGCCCGCGTCAACTTCGCCACCCGCGACACCGAGGGCAACATCAGCGATCGCCGCGCCGGACGCATCGAAACCGATTTAAACCGCCACCTGTGCGATAAAATCAACGAAAAAGTCAGCTTGGATTTTGAGGGAAAATTCTTCTTCAAAACCGTCAGCGAACACCGGGCCGTTTTCGTTCTCCGGGGAGACGGATTGAACGACAAATTGCCGGATACCGACCCCCAAAATATCGGCGTTCCCCCCATCGAACCCAAAGCCACTTCGGAAGACTCCAAAAAAACCGCCGATCTGGTGCGTAAATTTATCGATCGCGTCAATGCCGTCCTCGCCGACGAACAGCCCGCCAACACCATTTTGATGCGCGGATTTGAACGCTACGAACATTTGCCAAAACTGCGCGATCGCTTCCGGTTGAACGCCGTCTGCATCGCCGACTACCCCATGTATCGCGGCGTCAGCCGGTTGGTGGGAATGGATGTTTTACCTCACCCCGGCGGCATGAAACAGCGCTTTGAAACCCTCCAATCCTGTTACGGCGACGATTATAATTTCTACTTCCTCCACGTCAAACATTCCGACAGCGAAGGGGAAGACGAAGACTTCGACGGAAAAGTTGACGTCCTCGAAGCCGTTGATCGCCTGATCCCCAAAATTACCGACCTCAACCCCGATGTCCTCGTCGTCAGCGCCGACCACTCCACCCCCGCCGTCATGGGGCGCCACAGTTGGCATCCCGTCCCGGCGATGATCCAAGCCGAAACCGCCCGCGTGGACGACGTTTCCCGGTTCGACGAATACTCCTGCGGCCAGGGACTCCTGGGATTGCGCCCCGGCACCCACCTGATGGGACTCGCCCTCGCCCACGCCGGACGCCTGCAAAAATTCGGCGCCTGAGATATCAACTCCGACCGCTTGAGAATTAATTCCCAAGCTAATAGCCAAAATCATCGGTCAATGATTGGGGAGTCCATTCAGTTATTACCTCGATTTTACGGTAATTTTCAAGTCAATGAGGTACGCCGGTTGACTCAAAGTCCCCCTTGTCAAGGGGGATTTAGGGGGATCGAACCGTATCGCAGCAGATAGACAACTGCTGTCAACTCTTGCCGACTCCCTACTCCCTCAAAACATGAAATTTGTTATCCAAAAACACCGCGCCAGCACCGAACATTACGACTTCCGCCTCCGGGTGGGAGATGCTCTAAAATCCTGGGCGGTTCCCAAGGGGTTTTCCACCGATCCGAGGGAAAAAAGATTGGCGATCGCCACCGAAGATCACCCCGTCGATTACCTCGATTTTGAAGGAGTCATTCCCGAGGATGAATATGGGGCGGGGACGGTCATGGTTTGGGATATTGGAGATTACCGCAACCTCAAAGATGACTCGATAGAAGATGCGATCGCGGACGGGCATTTGACCGTCTGGTTGGAGGGCAAAAAAATACAGGGTGGCTACTCTCTGATCCGCACCGATTTCGGCCGCGACCAAGAAAGCTGGATGCTGGTGAAAATGGATGACGAAAAAGCCGACGCCCGCCGCCACCCCGTCAGCACCGAACCCGACTCCGCCACCACCGGACGCGACCTCGAAGAAATTCGCGAACAATCCCAATAATTATGAGTCAAAATACATTAAAATTCGGTGCCCGCACCGTCGAAATTTCCCACCCCGAAAAAGAGTTTTTTCCCGACGCCGAACTCACTAAAGCCGACCTGGTGGATTACTACCGCCGCATCGCCGATGTCATGGTTCCCCACCTGCGAAATCGCCCCCTGGTCATGCACCGATATCCCGACGGTTTGGGGGATGGGGGATTCGTCCAGCAAGAGTGTCCCGACTACTTCCCCGATTGGGTCGATCGCGTCACGGTGGACAAAAAAACCGGCGGTTCCGTCACCCACGCCCTCTGCAACAATGCGGCGACGCTGGTATACCTGGCAAATCAGGCCTGTACGACCCCCCACGTCTGGCTGAGTCGGTGCGATCGCCCCCGTTACCCCGATCGGATCATTTTCGACCTCGACCCCCCAGAGGACGATTTTGAACCCGTCCGGCGGGCGGCGCTAGACCTGAAAGAATCGATCGAATCCGAAGGCTTGGCCCCCTTCGTCATGACCACCGGATCGCGGGGCCTCCACGTCCTCATCCCCGTCCGTCGCGATCGCGATTTCGACGCCATTCGGGACTGGGCCGGAACCCTGGCTCAAAAACTGGCCGACCGCCACCCCGACCGCCTCACCACCGAACAGCGGAAGGAAAAGCGGGGAAATCGCCTGTTTCTCGACATCCTGCGGAACGCCTACGGCCAGACCGCCGTCGCCCCCTACGCCGTGAGGATGAAACCCGGCGCCCCCGTCGCCACCCCCCTCGACTGGGACGAATTGGGCGATCGCACCCTCCACCCCCGCCGCTACACCGTCGGCAACATTTTCCGCCGTTTGGGGCAAAAATCCGATCCGTGGGAGGAATTGATAATTGATAATTGATAATTGATAATTATTAATTGATTTTACTTTCTCGGCTGCCGATTACCTCCCCCGGGCGAATGCCATTCGCCCCTACAATTGCGATTTCGCGATTATTTCTCTGGATAGACGCATCGATGGTTCGATTAACTTAGTCTGAAGCCAGGGAATCTTTTTCTGTCAATTTATACACAATTTTTTTGTGAAAAAATTGAGAATTTTCCCGGAATTTAAGACGTATTTTGAGAACATCGATTATGACGGCACCACGCACGAAAAGACCGCCCCAGCACCAAGACCAAGTTCCCGGGCGCGAAGGGGAGATGGCACCCCGTCCGATGACCGACGATGCCAATTATAAAGGCAGCGACAAATTGCGCGATCGCGTCGCGATTATCACCGGGGCCGACAGCGGGATCGGCCGTTCCGTGGCGACCCTTTACGCCAAAGAGGGGGCGGACGTGGCGATCGTTTACCTGGAAGAACACGAAGATGCACAAGAGATCAAAGAACGCATCGAAGCGATCGGTCGGAAATGCCTGTTAATTGCCGGGGATATCAGCGAAGAATCGTTCTGTAAAGAGGCGATCAAAAAGACGCTGGAAGAATTCAAACGGCTCGATATTGTAGTCAACAATGCCGGCGAACATTTCCCCCAAGAGAACTTGGAAGACATCAGCGAAGAACAGTTGGATCGCACCTTCCGCACCAACATTTATTCGATGTTTTTCCTCACCAAAGCAGCCCTCCCCCACTTGCAGGAAAACAGTTCGATCATCAACACCACATCCGTCACCGCCTACCGTGGCAGTTCCGGCTTGCTGGATTATTCTTCCACAAAAGGCGCGATCGTCGCCTTCACGCGATCGCTCGCCACGAATTTGGCAGACCGGGGAATCCGCGTCAACGGCGTCGCCCCCGGCCCCGTCTGGACACCTCTGATCCCCTCTTCCTACGGCGAAGACAAGGTGGAAACCTTCGGTCAAAAAGTGCCGCTGGGACGGGCGGGACAACCCATCGAAATCGCCCCCAGCTACGTCTTTTTGGCTTCCAAAGATGCCGCCTACATGACGGGTCAGGTATTGCACCCCAACGGCGGCGAAATCATCAACGCCTGATACGCGGGAGTCGAGAAAACGAGAACCCTTGTGGGATCGAGATTTCGGAGTTTTCGTGCCTTCCTCGGGCAAGGTGGAGATCCCCCCCAGCCCCCCTTTGTAAGGGGGGAGAAAGGGAGGAGAATTGGTTTCAAAGTCCCCCTTTTTAAGGGGGATAATGGGGGATCTCCGTGCCTCTGTGGTGAATTTACACCGCACCATAACTCATCGCCTCCGCCCGATGTTTTTGCAATGTCGTTTCCGGCAGCGGGCCCTGCAAGTGACTCCAGGGTAAAACCTGGTCTGAATCCCAATCTTGATGGACGTAAAAATCTTGTCCGGGAAGCTGCCCCCGCAACTCTTTAAACGCCCGCCGATAGCTTCCGGGGGTGTCCCCGTAGTGCCGCACTTTTTCCAGCAAATAAGATAACCGCCGATCGCCCCTAGAAATCAACCCTTGAATCACCGACCAGCGGTAACTCTCCGGGCGAAAATCCATGCCGTGCGATCGCAGTTGTTTCTCCAGAAATTTCAATCGTTTCTCAGCCTGTTTGTTGACCCCGAACCACTGAAACGGCGTGTGGGACTTCGGCACAAACGTACTGCAACCGAGGGTGAGTCGCAAACCCGGGGCGGCTTTTTTGATCGCCTTCATCATCGCCACGGTTTCTTCTAAATCCTCCGGTTCTTCGCCGGGAATGCCTACCATCCCGTAAAGTTTGATTCCCTTCAACCCCCCCGCTTTGGCATTAATTGCCGCTTCGATAATTTCGTCATTCTCCAATTTTTTGTTGATAATTTTCCGCAGGCGATCGCTCCCACTTTCCACCGCGATCGTGATGCTGCGGGTGTCCCGTTTCGCCAACGTTTCCGCCAGTTTTACGGTAACAGTATTCGTCCGCACCGAAGCCAAACTCAACCGCACGTCATCATATTTCGGCCGTCCGAGATCATCTAAAAGTTCTTCAAATTGGGGATGCTGCGTGACCGATGCCCCCAACAAACCCAGCCGTTTTGTAACGTTCAAACCCCTGTCGATCGCCGGAATTAAAGAGTCTTCGATGCTGGCAGATCGGAAGGGGAGAGTCAAATAACTGGCGAGGCAGAAGCGGCACATTTCCGGGCAACTGCGGACTACTTCCACCATGTAGATATTTTCCCACGCCGCCAACTCCGTCACCACCGTCGAGGCGGAGAGGACGTTTCCCCGGTAGGTTTGTTTTTGGACTTGCGGGGGAATGTCACTTTCAACGGGTTCGATGGAGGCGATCGCACCGTCCGGAGCGGTGTAAGTGACGTGATACAAACTGGGGATATAAACCCCCGGAATTGTGGCGAGGTGGCGTAATTTTGTATCGCGATTTGCTCGTCTAACTTCCCGATAAGCGGTGATAAAATTGGGCAATAAATCTTCCCCGTCCCCCAATAAAATAACGTCGAAAAAGTCCGCGAAAGGTTCAGGATTCGCCGTCAACACCGGCCCGCCCCCGAAAATCAGCGGGTGAGAGTCGTCGCGATCGCGCGATCGGATGGGAATGTCCAACCCCTCCAACTGCGACAAAATATTCGCGTAATCCAACTCCCAAGACAGGGAAAATCCCAGCAATTCCGGATCTTGGGGGAGCGGTTCCCGCAAGTCGGTAAATAAACGACTCACCGCCACATCCGAACGCATCGCCAGAGTCGCCCACACCACCTGATAGCCGAGGCTGGTAATTCCCACGCTATATTCGTTGGGAAACGCAAAAATAACGGGGATGGCGTCGGGTTCGGGAGTTACGGGGGTAAACAGCAAACGTTCGCGATCGAAAGCGGAAACAGTCACGGGATAAAAGCTCGGTAAATTAACATCTGGGATGCCAGGTTCAGTGATATTTTAGCTTAAACCAGAGGATCGTCGAGGCGAGAATGAAAGTGGCGATATTCGTCAGCAGGACGGGAAGATCGCGAACCAGAGTCCCGTACACGATCCACAGAAACACCCCCGTACAGAAAATCACGAACATCCCCAAAGAGACATCGCGGGTAGATTTGGTTTTCCAAGTTTTGAGGGCCTGGGGGAGGAAGGCGATCGTCGTCAACATTCCCGCCAGCAGTCCGATTCCGGTAATCACGTTCATGGATAGATTCATAAATCGTCTCTGATGTTATAGCAATTGTTTCAAAAAACAGACGTAGAAGAGGACACCCCCACCCATCCCCAAAAATCCTTTCGCAAACAAGCGATCGCTTAAATCTGCGAAAATCTGCGTCATCTGCGGATCAAAAGAAAATCCCACTCACAAACGAGCGGGATCGGAGCAAATTTGAGCATTTAAGCTCTCAATGTGAGGGGTTTTCCTACATAGAGGAACCTACGCCAACATAAGCTCCGTAGAAAAACAGACCGACGACAACGAGAACGCCCGTTCCGGCGATCGTTGCCACCAACCAAAGGGGAAGTTTAGCGTCTCCAGACACGGTTTTATACCTCTCTCTTCAAAAATTGACTGACTGCACGGAAAAAGGGTCACAATTCAAGGTAATTGCCAGTTAGTTAAAGAAATAACTGGAAAATAGGATACCGAGAACGAAAATGAGCAGCAGACCCAGATACAGAGAGGTTCTGTTTAATTCGACGGGCTGCTTGTTGGGATTAGAACTGCGATCCATGTATTCCTCCTATCGTTGAATAAACTGCATTGCCGCGATCGCACCCAGGAAAAATACCGTAGGAATGGCGAGGGTGTGGACAGCCAGCCAGCGGACGGTAAAAATCGGATAACTTATCGGTTCGTTGGGATTTGCATTCGTCATTTTTTCGCGGTTCTCCTCAAAACTACTTATTTAATGAATTCGTCAATCTGTTTTTTGCTATCCAGGCGATCAGTGATGATCGGCAGCTCCTGACGCTCTTGAGTAAAATACTCATTGGGCCGGGGCGTACCGAAGGCATCGTAAGCCAGTCCGGTGCTGACGAATAACCAGCCAGCAATAAACAGCGCCGGGATCGTGATGCTATGAATCACCCAGTAACGGACGCTCGTGACGATATCTCCAAACGGACGCTCTCCAGTGGTACCTGACATTCAAATTGCTCCTGTAACCAAGTCAACAACGTATTCGGACTCTCGATCATATACCATGATACGGGACAGAGGCATCGGTAACAAGCCAATTTAACCGACATTTTAAATCGACTTGTTTTTCCCTCAAACTGCCTCCGAGGGTTTCCCCGTATATCGGAGTAATGCCCCCTGTTGACCGAGTATAAATCCCCGCTCCGGACTCATAAACTCGATGCGGTAAAAGTTGGCGGGAACGTCCTCGACCCCGCGATCTTTTTTCCAGGTTTCACCGCCGTCAAAACTGCACAGGAGATTGCCACTGCCGCCACTGACCCAAATTTCCTCGGGGGTGCGGTAGGCCAGGTCAAGCAATCCCCAACTGGTGGCAAATTCCGGCTTGATCGGGTCGCTCCAGTTTTCCGGGTCATCGGGATCGCTGAATCGGATTTCGCCGCCCCGGGCCAACATCCATAGGCGATCGTCCGGGGCGAAGCCGATTTTTTCCAGGCGTTTGGAACTGTAGCGGTTGTGGGGCGTCCAGGCTTTGTCCTCCCGTTCCCAAGTCGAGTAGAAATTCCCCTTGGCGGAAACCGTGACGTACTCCCCGCCCTCGGAGCGGGACAGGCTGCGGATCACCCCGACCGCCTCTTCGACCAAGGCTTTCCAGGTTTGGCCCCCATCTTCGGTTTTGTAGATCGCCCCGACATTGGTGGTCATTTCAGCCGAGTTCGGCCCCACGGCGACGATAGTGTTCGGGGCGCCGGGCAGCTTGCTATTCAAAGCAATGCGAGTCCAAGATTGGCCTTCGTCGGCGGTGTGGAGCAGCACCGAGGGTTCCCCCACGATCCAGCCCTCGGAACCTTTGAAGCTGACGGAGGTGAGCAGGAGATTTTCTTCGCCCAAGTCGAGCTGCTTGGTTTCCCAGTTTTTGCCCCCATCTTGGCTTTCCAACAGAGTCCCGTCGCTGCCCACAACCCACCCGTGGTCCGAGCCGTCCACGAAGTCGATGTCCAACAGTTTGGCATCGGTGGCGACGGGAACCACTTCCCAGGGATTGTAACCCAGGTCAGCCGCGTAGTCACAACTCGCACAGAGCAAGGCGACGACGGTCAAAATGGCAATTTTTTTCAGAAATTTAGCGAATTGCATTTGATTCGATCGGTTTAAAGATTCCTTAACGCAAGGCGTACAAACTCATAAAAAACAAAAATCCCAAGGCGAGCCCGCCAAAAATGAGAAGATTTTTCTGCTGGGCGGTCAGCGTGTTGACTCCGAGGCCGAAGCCGAGATTTTCTTCAAATCCCGACGGCCCTTCCTTCGAGCCGATATTTCTGAATTGGCTCCGGGGCGCCCCGCAAACCGGACAGCGCCACCCCTTGGGCAAGTCTTCAAATTCGGTGCCGGGGGCAATGTCGCCCGACGAACTGCCTTTGGAGGGTTCGTAGACATAGCCACAGGCGTTGCACTCATAGCGATCCAGGGATTTGACTTCGGTGGCTTGCTCGCTCATAGTCTCGACCGGAGGGGAGTTAATTCTTAAAAGTCTATTACATAATATTACAGAACCTGAGAAAATTGAAGCCCGTCGGATGCGATCGCCCGCCCGAGAGCTCCCTGGCCCGGGGGATAGATTTATATAATTTAAAAAAACGCGCCACCCCGATGCGGCCAGACGGCCGGCACTGCACCGCAGGTCAGCCCCCGGAGCGTTGATGGCGCGGGTCCCCGAGTCCGGATGCAAATAGCGCTCTATCAAGTTTGGTGGTAAATTGAAGGCAATCGAACCTCGGTAGGGACGGGCGAGAATTGGGGTGCAGGGTGTGGGATGGCGGGGATATTCCGATTTCCGACTCCCGACTCCCGACTCCCGATTCCCCATATCCCAAACCGCCAGTCTCGCACTGGAACACCCTTTGGAGAGATCGACCCGCGATCGCGGATCGGTTTCGCCGAAACAAAAATCCCGGGCCGCACCGAAACGGCCGGGGACAACGCCAGAACACTATCATTCTCATTTAATTAACCGTGTTTGTCCTCAGTGGCTACGAATATTTCCTCGGCTTCCTGATCATTTGCAGCCTGGTTCCCCTCCTGGCTCTCGGAGCCTCCAAAATTGTCCGACCCAAAAGCGGCGGCGGTTCCCGTCGCACGACCTACGAATCCGGCTGCGAACCGATCGGAGGAGCCTGGATTCAGTTCAACATCCGCTACTATATGTTCGCCCTCGTCTTCGTCATTTTCGACGTGGAGACGGTGTTCCTCTATCCCTGGGCAGTAGCGTTTCACAAATTGGGGCTGCTGGCCTTCGTGGAAGCCCTGATTTTTATCACCATCCTCGTCATCGCTCTGGTTTACGCATGGCGCAAGGGTGCGTTGGAATGGTCGTAAATGGTTCATCAAAAATGACAACTCAAAGTCCCCTATCCGATAAAACAATTCTCAATCCCATCGAGCGGCCCCAGGTCACTCAGGAACTCTCCGAAAACGTCATTCTCACTACGGTAGACGACCTCTACAACTGGGCGAGACTCTCGAGCCTCTGGCCCCTGCTCTACGGGACGGCCTGCTGCTTCATCGAATTTGCCGGCCTGATCGGATCGCGGTTCGACTTCGATCGCTTCGGGTTAGTGCCCCGGTCGAGTCCCCGCCAAGCCGACCTGCTGATCACCGCCGGGACGATCACGATGAAATACGCCCCGGTCTTGGTGCGCCTGTACGAACAGATGCCCGAACCCAAATATGTGATCGCGATGGGAGCCTGCACCGTCACCGGCGGGATGTTCAGCATGGACTCCACCACCGCCGTCCGGGGTGTCGATAAACTGATCCCCGTGGACGTCTACATCCCCGGGTGTCCCCCCAGACCGGAAGCGATCATCGACGCGATTATCAAATTGCGGAAGAAGATCGCCAACGACTCCTTCCAAGAGCGGGGCAACCTGCAACAGACCCACCGCTACTACACGCGATCGCACCAGATGAAAGGGGTCGAACCGATTTTGACCGGCCAATACCTGGCCTCGGAAAGTCGCCAGGTGCCGCCCAAACAACTCACCGAGGCGATCGGGATGCCCGTCCCCCCCGCCCTGCAAGCCGATCCCGTCAAGAAGGAGGAACAGCGTGGCTGAAAACGAAACCGAAGCCCCCATCGTCGAAGCCGGGCCGGTGTCCAAATGGCTGAGTGAAAACGGCTTTGAACACGAATTTCTCGGCCCCAACCATGTCGGCGTCGAGATGGTGAAAGTCGATCGCGACTTTCTCATCCCCCTGGCCACCGCCCTCTACGCCTACGGCTTCAACTACCTGCGGTGCCAGTGCGCCTACGACGCCGGTCCGGGAGAAGATCTCGTCAGCACCTACCACCTGGCGAAAGTCGCTGACGACGTGGAACAACTCGAAGAAGTCTGCGTCAAAGTCTTCGTTCCCCGAAATGACCCCCGAGTTCCCTCCGTCTACTGGATTTGGAAAACGGCAGACTTCCAAGAACGGGAGTCCTATGATATGTATGGTATCGTCTACGAAGGCCACCCCAATCTCAAGCGCATTCTCATGCCGGAAGACTGGGTCGGCTGGCCCCTTCGCAAAGACTATATCTCGCCGGAGTTCCACGAATTGCAAGATGCCTACTAGGGGTTTCTGGAAGCTGGGTTCTCAGGCGACAACATGACGGGTCATTCTCAGGTGGGAGAACAGGAGATTGCCCTCGGGCAAATCCCAACTCCAAGGGGGATAAAATTGGGCATCCCCGGTTCAAAACCAAATTGCAATGTTTCTGGAAAGTCTGGTATATTTTCTTAGGCTCATGCTGTATTCAATGTGGTCTTAAGAATATGCACTCATAAGCGATCGAGTGTATTCTGTTCGGATTAAGTCGAGGAACATGGACTTGGTCTTGCATAAATTGTCTTAGCCCAACATTTTGGTGGAGGAGTTCAAGCTAATGTCAAACCTTACAGGTACTAGTTTTCTAGATGTCAACGGTGACGGGGTACTCGGTCCCAACGATCAGAGACTGGCCGGTGCCACAATATTTACCGATCTGGCTCCGTTCAATGCCGTACCCGATCCGGGTGAACTCAGTGCGGTCACGGATGCAAACGGGGACTATCTGATTCCCGGGTTGGAAGTCTTGGGCGCGGGAACCGGGTTTCAACTTCAACAGGTTCTCCCCCCGGGTGTCGTCACCTCTGGTCTGGGAAACCTCCCCGTCAATTTGAGCGTGCCGGCCGACCCCGCCACCGACCTGGGGCCGATTCCGATCGTCAACCCGGTCGTGGTTCCCCCCGTTCCCCCGACTCCCCCCGCAGTCAGCAAGGGTAACATCCAGGGGGTGACTTACGTCGATAACAACCTGAACAGGGTCTTCGACCTCGACGAGCCGGTGGTGGGCGGAATCCCCCTCTACCTGGACTTGGATGAGAACGGCGTCTGGACGGCCAACGAAGAGATCGCCGTCAGCGATGCGGGCGGGTTCTACGCCTTCAACAACCTCAACCCGGGAACTTACCAGGTGAGACCCCTGTTGCCTGCCAACGACTTGCCACCGGGTATCGCCGAGTTCGTCACCCCCTTTGCAGATGACCTCGAACAGACGAACACCGTTCCGCAAAATGTGACCGTTTTCGGCGGTTCGGTGACGTTCCAAGATCTCGGTTACGTCGTCCCGGGCAGCATCTACGGCGTCGTCGTTTCCGACTTGAACGGCAACGGTGTCATCGATGGCGGAGAAACGGGGCTTCCCGGAATCGTCGTCTCCGCCGGCGGGGACACCGCGACCACAGATGCCAACGGCTTTTACCTGATCGATGTCGCAGCGAGTTTCCCGGACATCTCCGAGGAAGAGCTGGCTCAAAATCCCTACCTGCTCGATACGCTTCAAAATCGGCCGGAGCTGTTAGCCGAAAGCTTTCCTGTGCAGGTCGTCAACCCGCCCGGAAACTTCGTCCAGACCGGGCCACTCCCGGACTTTGACGTGGTGGTGCCCCCGGATGGAGCGGCTCAAAAGAACTTCTTCTTTAACGTTCCCCCGAACATCATTGGTGGCGTGTCCACCCCCGACAGCATTACCGGCTTCGTGTTCACGGATGTCAACATCAACAGCGCTTACGAACAGGGGGAACCCCTGCTCCCCGGCGTGACTGTCTACCTGGATATCAACAAAAACGGCGAACTCGACAGCGGTCCCCTCGTCGATCCGGTGACGGGCGAGCCCATCCTCGATGCCAACGGCATCCCCTTGCCTGCCGAACCGGCCACGGTGACGGGTCCGGGCGGAAATTACGGATTCTTCGACGTTTCCCGCTGGCTCGCCTTTATCCCGACGCCGATCGAGTACATCGTCCGGGCGGAAGCTCCGGAGGGCTTGCCCTTCGTGACCACCGGCCAACCCAGCATTTTTGGCGAAGGGCTGGCGATCCTGGCTGACGTGGGCGCCTCCGGTGTCGAATTCGGTTTGTCCCAGTTCCCCGTCGTTCCCGAACCCGTCGTCTAGGCGGAGTCGGAAATTGTCCGACGTTTTAATCTGACGGGCTCGGCCCGCCTCATCCCCGGCTTGAATTGGCAGGCCGGGGATGATTTGTTGACTGACACTCCCCGGGTTGTGATTTGGTATCAAAATACTCAGATTTTGTGGTGGCGAACCATTATTCTGTAGGTACGGGATTAATGGGAGTTTAAAAGGTTAAAAGTTGTCTGCACTGTCAACCGTCGAAACATTTCCCGCCACCGTCTTCACCCTGGACAACGGGCTGACCGTCATCCACCAAGAAATGCCAGCGACGCCCGTCGTCGTCGTCGATGTCTGGGTGAAGGCCGGCGCGACCCGGGAACCCGAACCCTGGTCGGGGATGGCCCACTTCCTGGAACACATGATTTTTAAAGGCACCGATCGCATCGCCCCCGGTTTGTTCGACTGGGCGATCGAGAGCCGGGGAGGAGTCGCCAACGCCGCCACGAGTCACGACTACGCCCACTTCTTCATCACTAGCGCCGCCCAATATTTGGAAGATACCCTGCACCCCCTGGCTGACTTGTTGCTGCACGCGGCTATCCCGGAGGACGAGTTCGCACGGGAGCGGGCGGTGGTGTTGGAGGAACTGCACCAATCCCAGGATAGCCCCGACTGGGTAGAATTTCAGGCGATGATGGAGACGCTCTACCCCGATCATCCCTACGGGCGATCGGTGTTGGGAACCGAAGAGACGCTGATGGCGCGATCGCCCGAAGAAATGCGCCGCTTCCACCGCTGCCACTACCAGCCCGAAAATATGGCCGTGGCGATCGTCGGGGGGGTGGACCAGGGGCGGGCGCGGGAGCTGGTGTCCCGGGCTTTCGGCTGCTTCAGCAAACCCGAAGATTGCCCGTCCACCAATGGAAACGGGGCCCCCCAACTCACCGGCATCCGCCACGAAGAATTGTTGCTCCCCAACGTGGAACAGGCCCGGATGACGATGGCTTGGTCAGGGCCGGGGGTGGAAAATCTGCGCCACGGCTACGGTTTAGACCTGCTGTCGGTGCTGCTGGCCGAGGGGCGATCGTCCCGGTTGGTGCAACTACTGCGGGAAGATCGGCAGTTGGTGCACGGCCTGGGCAGCGGTTTCTCCCTGCAACAGGAGTCCAGCCTGTTCACCATCAACGCCACCCTGGAATGGGAAAATGTCGAAGAGGTGGAATACCTGATCTGCGAGTGTCTGGCTGAGATCGGCGATCGCCCCCTCGCCCCGGCCGAACTCGATCGCGGCAAGCGACTCCTCTGCAACGACTACGCCTTTTCCACCGAAACCCCGGGACAACTCGCCGGTTTGTACGGCTACTACTTCACCGTCGCCCAACCAGAACTCTCCGTCACCTATCCCCGACAGATCCAATCCCTCAACGCGGCCGAATTGCAGCAGATCGCCAAAACCCACCTGAGCCCGGAACGGTACGTCATGACAGTGGTGAAACCGCTTTTATAATTAATAATTAATAATTAATAATTAATAATTGAAGGAACGGGTGGGCAACCGGGGACGGTTGCCCCTACACATTTGATTCCCGATTCCCGATTCC
>JBNGCR010000039.1:14636-35201 GCA_050045915.1 Limnospira sp. | reverse complement strand
CCCCCCGCTCCCTCCGCTCCCTCCGCTTCCTCCGCCCCCCCCGCTCCCCCGCCCATTCCCCATTCCCCATTCCCCATTCCCCATTCCCCATTCCCCATTCCCCACACCCCAATTAACAATGCGTCAACCTTATTATTATTTAGCCCCAATACTCGGTATTTTCTCCCTCGGCGCCGCCGCTTTAGGCGCGATCGTGCAGTTGCAGGGGCTAAACCTTCCCTATCCCGAAACAAGGGGAAAAACCACAGTTCCGCTGTCGCCGCTGGCGGGGGGGCGGGTGTTCGCCGTCGATGTGAAAGTGGGGGAAACGAGGGGGCCGTTTTTGTTGGATACGGGCGCCTCGACGACGATGGTGGCGACGCCGTTGGTGGAGGAATTGGGACTGCTGGGGGAGGCGATACCGGGCGATCGCATCAATTCTGCGGTGGCGGGGGATGAGTGCCCGGAAATGAACGCCACCCTCCACCGCCTCCCGCCGATGGAGTTGGGGGGGGTGGAAATCACGGAGTTGCGGGGGTTGGAATTTGAGGCGGCGGTGATTCCCGATGACTTGTCGGGGGTTTTGGGAATGGATGTTTTGGGGGAATTCGACGTGGAAATTGATTCCAAAAATCGGGAATTGCGATTGCTTCCCCCTTCGGAATTGCCCCCGGAATTATCGTCGGAGGCGATACCGCTGCGAAATCGGTTGGGGGTGATGGTGGCGTCCGTGGCGATCGCGGATCGGGGTTCGTTTTCGTTCATGTTGGATACTGGGGCGGAAACGATTTTTATTTCGGAAGATTTAGCCGATCGCCTGGAAATCGACCCCGCCTCCCGTTCGGACGTGCAAGTTTTGGGGTTTTGCGGGTTGGAAATGGCGACGCGATCGACCCTCTCCACGGTGCGTCTCGGCCCGCGACAATTGAACAATTTGGAAGCGGTTATTTTATCCTCGCCGTCGGTGTTGGATCTGCTGGAAGTCGATGGAATTATCGGACAAACCTTTTTGGGCGAGTACCGGCAATATTGGCGATTCGACACGGTGCGATCGCGATCGGAAAAGTGGGGCGGCAGTTTATTGTTGAATGAGTTCTGACATCCAATCCGATTCCGGAAATTTTCAAGTCAATGAGTTACGCAGATTGACTCAAAGTCCCCCTTTTCAAGGGGGATTTAGGGGGATCGAATCCGATTCCGGAAATTTTCAAGTCAATGAGGTACGCAGATTGACTCAAAGTCCCCCTTTTCAAGGGGGATTTAGGGGGATCGAACCGTATCGCAGCAGATAGACAACTGCTATAAATACCCGGAGTTGGATATCCACACCGCTTGGGAATCAATTCCCAAGCTAATAGCTCAAATCATCGGTCGATGATTGGGAAAGTTTTGCGGTCAACAAACCGGATCTGATATGATATGGCAACCACCAAGGCGGTTCGGATAATCAATGTCCAGCCGAGTCCACTTGAGTGGACTTTTGCTGTGAGCCTTGAAATTCATTTCAAGGCGGATGAGTTCAATTGGCAAATCTGTCCCAACTGTTTTGGCGACTGCTATAATTTCGCCGCCAAAATCTGAGTCGCTGTCAATTCCAGATCGGGAAATATCGGGGACTCGACGCGATCGCTCTCCCGAAATTCACTCAGATCGTACAATTGATGATCCAAGGTACAAATTGTTACTTTCTCTTCCAACGGATCGACGATCCAATATTCCGGGATATCCAGGACTCCGTATTCCGAACGCTTGGAACGATAATCGTCAATTTTGGTCGAAGAACTCACCACTTCAACCACCAGGAAAGGTGGGGGTTCGTTGAAATCGATGACGGCTTCGCGATCGCTCATTTTCTCCCACTGTTCCTGAGATAAAACGGTAACATCGGGAATGCGGGACGTATCCCACCGCCGCCCCCGTGGGGAGCGAATCCCGACGACCATTTGTTTGGCAGTCCAGGGCAGTTCCCGCCGTTTGATTTCATCCCGGAATTGATCGTACAAAAATTCCGCGATCGCACCATGTTTTCCCGTTCCCAAACTCATCGGCAACAGTTCCCCATCGACGAGTTCGTAGCGGGTATCCGTTCCGTCGTCATATTTCAAATAGTCCTCAAACGTGATTTTTTGAGTGGCAACAGACATCGAAAAATCTCCTATTGATCCTCGCAAAGACTCAGAAACGCCGCACATTCGACGTGGGACGTTTGGGGAAAGAAATCGGCTGGCTGTACCCGCGTGAGTCGGTAAATCCCCCCCTCGCAGAGCAGTTTGAGATCCCGCGAAAACGTGACCGGGCGGCAACTGATATAAACGATGCGTCTGGGTCGAATTGAAAGCAGGGTTTCCACGGTGGCGCGATCGCATCCCTTCCGGGGCGGATCAAGCAACACCACATCGGGTTTCAGTTCCAATTTGGGGAGCAGTTTCTGCACCGTCCCTGCCCGAAATGAGACGTGGTTAATATCGTTCAAATCGGCATTGAACCGGGCCTGTTCCACCGCCGTCTGTTGAAACTCCAACCCGATCGCCCGGATATCATTTTCTCCCGTTTGGGACCGCAACTGTTTCGCCAGCGGCAGGGTAAACGTGCCGATGCCACAGTAGGCATCCACCAGGGTTTCATCCCCCTGCA
This sequence comes from Limnospira sp., assembly GCA_050045915.1. Taxonomy (GTDB): domain Bacteria; phylum Cyanobacteriota; class Cyanobacteriia; order Cyanobacteriales; family Microcoleaceae; genus Limnospira. The sequence goes on along the minus strand of JBNGCR010000039.1, from coordinate 32,588 downwards.
AATCCAATTCCTCCGAAATCGCCGACAGTAGGGTTTCGGCGGCTTCCGTATTGACCTGAAAAAACGTATCCGGCCCGAGGCGGAATTGCAGGCCCCCGAACAATTCTTTGAGATAGGGTTTTCCGGCGATGCAGCGGGTTTCCGGGCCGAAAATCGCGTTGGTGCGATCGCGGTTCACATTGATACACACCCCCGCCAGTTGCGGATACCGCGTCATCCACATCTGAGCCTGTTCAGCGAGTCCGGGCAGATTTTCATCGGCGACAATCAGCGTCAGCAGCATTTCCCCCGTCCGGCGCCCAATCCGAAATGACAAATGGCGCACGGTTCCCCGGTGTTGCCGCTCATCGTACACCGACCAGCCCTGATTTTGGATATCCTGTTTGATGTTCGCCAGTAGGGGATTCAAACGCTCGTCCTGCACCGGACACCGGTTGAGGTTGATCAGGCGGTGGGAACCCTTTTGATAATATCCCGCCCGCACCTGACCCGTCTGAGAGAGTCGCAGGGGATAGGTGACTTTGTTGCGGTAGCCGAGGGGGGACGGGGAGGGCAGAACCTCGCCGACGGGGGGGTCGGAAAACCCCCCCACCCGTTCCAAGGCATTAACGACCAACTGCCGTTTCGCCGACCGTTGCCGGTCATACTCGATTTGCTGCCACTGACACCCCCCGCACTTGTCCGCCACGATGCAGGCGGGACGGATGCGAGAAGACGAGGCTTCCCGAAGTTCGAGGAGTTTACCTTCGGCGTATTTGGATTTGACTCGCACCAGGCGCACTGAAGCGCGATCGCCCGGGACCGTATCCGGGACGAAGACGACGCGATCGCCGTACCGCCCCACCCCGTTTCCCCCTTCCGCCAGGTCGGTGATGGGGACTTCGATCTGTTGACCTTGTTTCCAAGCACTCATAAAATGTTACAAATAATGACTGTTATGTTGGGGACGCAAATGCCTCATTTCTCGCCCGTCCCAGGCCCTCACGCCCCCCCATTCAGAGGATTAAGCGTTTTGACCCTTGGTTTGTGTTGCACTGAATCGCTAAACTACTTAATGTTATCTTGATTTCTTTCAAAACCGATGACCGTAGTAAGCCAAGTTATTCTCCAAGCGGACGACGAACTCCGCTATCCCACCTCGGGGGAACTCCAAAGCATTAGCGAGTTCTTGCAAACCGGCGATCGGCGGGTCCGGATCGTCGATACCCTGACCGAAAACGAAAAAAAGATTGTCGATCGCGCCAGCAACCAACTCTGGAAAAAGCGCCCCGACTTCATCGCCCCCGGCGGTAACGCCGCCGGACAACGGGAGCGATCGCTGTGTCTGCGGGATTACGGCTGGTATCTGCGCCTGATCACCTACGGCATTCTCTCGGGAGACAAAGATCCCATCGAAAGCATCGGCCTGATCGGTGTCAAGGATATGTACAACTCCCTGGGCGTCCCCATGCCGGGAATGGTGGAAGCCATTCGGTGTCTCAAAGAGGCTTCCCTGGCCCTTTTGGATGACGAAGATGCTCGGGAAGCGGCCCCCTACTTCGACTTTATCATCCAAGCCATGTCATAAACGCCCGGTCAACTGGTCTTCAAAAAAATCCCGCCCGACGATTTTGTTCTGGGGCGGGGTTTTTTCCGGTTGAAACAGAATGGGGCCGGTATCCGGTTTCCCACCCCGGGTTTTTCCGGAGTGGGCGGGTTGCGGTGCGGATCGATCTGGAAGATTTTGCGATCGCAAAGGAGTGTATCAAATCATGAGTATCAATTTCGCGGATATCAATTGGGAACATATCGGCCACGCGAATTATGTCGTGGCGATGACGGCTTTGGACGGTGCCCTGTACGCGGCGACTCAGGATGACAAATTGTGGATTCGGGTGGCCGTTCCGGGGGATGTCAACTGGCAGGCGATCGGCCACGCCAACGACGTGGCGGGGATGGCGGCTTCTGAGGAGAAGTTGTTTGCCGCTACGAAGGATGGCGGGTTGTGGGTGCGCGAACCCGTGGCGGAGGATGTCAACTGGGACAAAATCGGCCGCGCCAACAAGGTGGTGGCGATGACGGCTTGGGACGGAAAACTTTACGCCGTCACCTCGGACAATAAGCTGTGGGTACGGGAGGCTAACCTGGAGGAGCTGACCTGGGAGGCGATCGGCCCCGCGAATCATGTGGTGGCATTGGCCGCTTCGGGTGGAAAACTCTACGCCGCTACTGCAGACAATCAATTATGGGTTCGGGATGCGACGATGGAGGATCTGACCTGGGAGGCGATCGGCCACGCTAACGACGTGGTGGCGATGGCGGCTTCTGAGGAGAAGTTGTTCGCCGCCACGGCAGACAATCGGCTGTGGATGCGTCCGGCTCGATAATATAGCTTTCGGCAAAGCTTGACCTCCCATTCCGAGTCCGGAATTTCTCGATCGCGCCCCGCCGGTTGTCTCCCAACAAACGGCGGCGATGCTCTCAACACGGTTGAACTTGAAATGGGAGAGTTGGGCTTGAGTTTGTCGGACGGTCTGCGCTTTCTACCTTTCGACGGATTGACAAACCTTGAGGTCATGAGGGGCCCGCCGGTTCGGGCTTTTTTTGTAAATTTTTATCAAGGATTGGGCATTTTTAAAAAAAAGTGTAACAATAGATACAGAATAAAAGAAGACCTTAAAAACCATTCAGCTTTAGGAGCAACCGATATGAAATTCACCTACCGAGGTGTCAATTACAATCACGATTTCAACCCCACCGATTTGGTCGAATCCGAACTGTCCGGGAAGTACCGGGGACAAGATTTTCACTTCCAGTATCCCCGCCACATTCAGGTCCCCCAATCCCACGCCCATCTCAAGTATCGCGGTATCCCCTACTGCATGGGGGAACCTAGAGATCATATGAGCATGGCGGTGGCAGTGGCGATGACGGATGCCAAACCCGAAGCGCCGCCTACGGTGAGCGGGAACACCGGCGCGATCGCAGAAGATGACGTGGCGAAGATCCACTGCGCCAACCTCTACCGCATCCTCGAACGCCGCCAGAAAGCTGCCCGGGAACGGGGCGACATGAACCTATTGCGGTTACTCGAAAAGGAAGCTCAACAGATGGTTTGCTAAGAGTTATAGCAACGAGCGCTGGCGTGGTTACACGCCGGGAATGATCAATCTCTCTACGACCGACGACCGACTCCTGATTAGAGAGTTAGTGCGGCTAAATAACCGGACTTGATATAACTACCCTGGCGGTTGCTATAAATACAGGAGCGCGATACCTGCGATCGATTAATCGTCTGATGCCAATGGAGGCGCAAAAGTTGCGCCTCCATTGTTTTGTCTGGGAAAAAGGGAAATACGAACGACTCATATAGCAATCGAAAATCATGGGAAAATTTTCTTGCCCCCAAACCCCCAATTCTGGGGGCTCTTAGCCGATGATTTTTCACAAATCATTTCACACTGCTATATGCCTTTTAAAAATAACTCTAGTTTAAATCGCCAAAATTGCCATTTTTAATCGTGATCAAATATTCTCGAAAGATGGAGGATATTTGAAAGAAAGCCTGATCCTGTTTGATGGCTTTCAACAAGCAGCGTCTCTGCAAGGACTGTAAGCCGTTAATTAGATCGGTTGAAGAGAGGGAGAGTTGGGTTCTCAATTGCGATCGCGAAATGGGATGATTGCTCTTGCTCAATTCTAACGCGATCGCTTGTTCGACGGATGATAATCCCTCGAACGATTCTCTAAGCTGACCGTGCATTAATTCGGTAATAATCATGCCATCTTCTGCCAAAAATTCGGATACTTTTCCCAAAAAAATGTTTGTAATCAGTGCGGAAATATCTTGCAAGTAAACGGGATTTCCTTCGTATAATTGAATCAAATCTGCCCAGTTGTCTCGGTCTGTCAATCCCAGATTTTCTAAAATCTCTACACTTTCCAAGCCTCCTACAGCCAAAGATTTGATGGGATATAAATCATTACCCGATGATGACAGCATTTCTGGGGATTGTTCTCGACCGATTAAAATGATGCTGCTTTGATGTTCGATTTGTGCGATCGCTCTCAAAAATTGATGATAGTTTTTGTGTCGAGTCTGGTATCTCCCCGCGAACTGTCCGCCGACAAATATTTCTTGCAAGTCATCAATGACAATCAAGCATCTCTTTTCGCTCAAAAGAGCCATCAGATCGTTGATTTGATCGTCTTCTCGATGAGCATCTGGAACGATTTTAGTTAAAGTATCGGCGACTATTTTATTTAATTGTGGCGATATTTTGAGGTTTTTCCAGATGACGACATCAAAATCGTCTAAATGGCGATCGATTAACTTTTTCACCAGGGTAGTTTTGCCGATACCCGCAGTTCCGATCACCGAGATTAACGGTATTTTTTCATCAATGAGCCAACGGGACAGGGTGTCGAGTTCGGTGGTGCGATCGCAGAATTTCCTGACTTTGGGTGCGAGGGTTAAATCATGGTATTGGGTGCGGGTGCGGGTGGTTTCCGAGGGTGCGATCGCTTCTTCTTGTCGTTCTTGATTACCTTGAGGATAATAAGGACACCAAGTAATATTATTGTTAAATAAAGCAAAATAATGAGGAGAATTTACTGCCCTTTCTAACGTCCAACAAAAATTAGATTTTTTTATATCTTCATTTAACTGTTCGGATAATATTTTAAATAGCTGGCGACTGACATCCCCAATATAGTTTTCGTTGTAGCCATTCCCTATATCTTCCGCGATATCCTTGTAACTCTTCCCTTCACACAGTCCTTGAGCGATCGACTTTTGCAGGTCGTCCAAGTGTTCTCCCGTCTGCTTTTCCACCAACCGATCCACAAATTGTAACAATTCCGCAATATCCATACATTTAGGCAGGGTCAGGGTTTCGGCTATTATAACTCAGTTCTCGGGTAGAAAATCAAGTGATTTCTGGTATTTGCTTCATATTTTGTTACAAAATTGGCGAGAAAATCTGTTTTTTTCAGGTTGCGGGGTTCAGGACAGCGGATCTAGAGTGAGAAAGGATCAACCTTTAACGGACTGCAATTGTTTTCAGGGCGAATCGATGAGAGCGATCGCAGCTTTTCGTCTGTCACTCTGCCATAGAAAGAGTATATGTTTGGTTGGGAGCGATACTCTTTCAAAGTCATGGACTTTTGTTTATGGAATCTACAAACTCTTCTGTCAATTTTACCCGTCGCAAAAAATTCAAAAACAACTTGTCAACTCTTCTAATCGCTGTCGTACTTTTTTTGTGGACTCCGGTTCTAGTGGGACTCACATTCAAGTACCAAACTTCTTGTCCCGAACCCATGCTTGCTTGGAGTGAACAAGCAAAACAAGTATCAAAAGATTGTCAATCACAACTTAGCAATCATCAGGAAACTGAAAATTCAAACCAAGAGCCTGATTCTATAGAAAAAGAGGCAAAGGATGAGCCGGAGCCTCCAATTAATCGCGATATTGCTGGTTTGATTATCGGAACTGCTACAGGGGCAGTCGTAACTGCTTTAGGAGCGCCAGTCGTCGCCGTAGCTGGTGCTGCTGTGGCTGCATGGTTTATCATCAGAACCATATTAAATTACTGACTCCGGTGATTTTTTTCAATATCTTGAATTCACTAATTGAGGATAATAATTCCATGTCTGAACATGAAAAACAAGCCTCTCAATCGGCAACCTGGATTGATACTATTCCAGCGGGACGTATCCTTGTTGTCGGATTGGTCATTGCTTTATGGATAGCAACAATTATCTTATTTTCAGGTGACAGTGGCTCCATTATCTGCTTTTTTGGGGATTATTGTGGTAGCCATATTAGTAACCCTCCTATTACTGATGGCGGAGGTAGTGTGATCAATGAACTCTTGCCTGTTGCAGCGGCAGGTGGAACAGTTATCGTTTTGACGACTCTGTTTGGAATGTCTATTCTTCCTGCTGTTGGCATTGCTGCCATTGCTTTTGTAGTCGTCAATTTACTCTAGCTTTTGGAAAATTTCCATGAAAAGTTTAGTTCGAGTCAAAAATGTATCCAAGATCTTCAAAAAATGGTTCCAAAAAACTACGATATTAGCAGATATAAATTTGACGATAGAACCCGGAGAATTCGTCGTACTGAGAGGACAAAATGGTTCTGGTAAAACGACACTGTTAAATCTAATTTTGGGTTTGATAGAACCAACTGACGGAGAAGTTGAGTTGATGGGTTGTCCATCTACCGACTCTGAATCTAAAAGTTTGGTCGGTGTCGTTTTGCAAGAAACCCAGTTTCCGAAAAAATTGAAAGTCAGAGAATTAATCGATTTGTTTGGGGGCTATTACTCCAACTCCATTTCAACTGAGGAAGCACTGAAACAAGTCGGTTTAACTGAGAAGCAAGACAGTTTTGCGGCATCACTCTCTGGCGGACAGAAGCAGAGACTTTTATTTGCCTTGGCATTGATTGGCAATCCTCAACTTTTAATTTTAGACGAACCGACTCGCAATTTAGATAAAGAAGGATACGAAGAATTTTGGCATCAAATTACGGAGTGTAAAAAACGGGGCGTTACTATTTTGATGGTAACAAATAATAAAGCTGACTGGCAAGAACTCGAGGGTCTGGCAACTCGGTATCTCAATTTGCAGAAATTTTCTCCAAATTTAGAAGATTCTCAAATTGAGATTGAACCCGTCGATGGCGCAAGTTTGGCAGCGAGTAAAGTTTCCGAAACAACATCAAATTCATCTGGGAAAAACGATTTACTTAAATCTTTTCAGGCGCAGATTTGGTCAGAATTCTTGCAAATCTATCGCACTCCAATTTATCTGTTTGGAATTCTATTGCCGATTGCGGTAATAATTTATTGTATGATATCCGAACCCGAAGCGAATGCAGCAAAGCAAATTTTAATTGGTTTGTGTAGCGTATTTCTGGTTACATTTTCTTTGCAATCACTGCCGGGTCAAATTGCATCAGAACGCGCAGAAGGTTGGCTGAAGCTGATTCGCGCAACTCCACTTTCTTCAATTACCTACATCTTGTCTAAAGTTTTTGTATCTCTTTCGATTTGCATGGTAGTCATCATGTTGATCTTGGCTTGTGGAAATCTCCAATTTCAATTAAAGTTTGATTTTCAACAATCACTTAATTTATTTCTCGCTTTTTTCATCGTAGCCGTTCCTATTATAGCATTCAGTTTGATTGTTAGTTATATTTGTGATCCAAAAGCTGTCAACGCTGTTAATGGAGTGTTATTTTTTGTGATCGGATTAATTTCGGGAGTGCTGCCAATTTCTGAGTCTGTTTGGGTCGAAGATGCTATACTTTTATCGCCCGTGTATCACGCTCAAAAACTAATCGTTTTAACGGCGGGTATAAATCAGGGGCAAAGTTATCCGTTATTGCATTTACTTTGGTTGTGTTGGGCAAGCGTTGTGTTTATTAGCCTTGCAGTTTTGGCTTACCAAAGAGATGGCTTAACTCAGTAAACTGTCATCAATTATAAGGTGCGGTAGTTTTCAATTGTCGGGTGCGTCAGTTAGAATTGATTGGGTCATGATTGCCAGTAACGGATTCTGACGCCCCCTTACGAACGACTCAGACTTCAGTGATGCCAATTTCAGGGGATTGAGTTACATTGAAAGAGAGACTCATGATTTTCAGCCATGACCAGCACTCAGAGAGTTCGTTGGACGATCGCCGATCTCGAACTATTCCCCGAAGATGGAAAACGCTACGAAATTATTGACGGAGGGTTAATTGTGACCCGGGCACCTCATTGGAGACATCAAGAGGTTAGCGGAAATATTTATGTGGCGTTACAGGCTTGGTCGCGTCGCACAGGTTTGGGAAGATCCGCGATCGCACCTGGTATTATATTTTCCACGACGGATAGCGTGATTCCCGATGTCGTTTGGGTTAGCAATCAGCGATTGGAAACTGATTTGGATGAGTCGGGACATTTGACGGCTGCACCGGAATTGGTGGTGGAGGTCTTGTCGAAAAGCAAACAAGATAGACGCAGGGATTTGGAGTTAAAATTGAAACTCTATTCGACGCAGGGGGTACGAGAATATTGGATTTGCGATTATCAGAAAGCGGAGGTTAAAGTTTATCGGCGCGACCAGGCGATGCTGAATTTAGTGACAACGTTGCTGGTACAAGATACCTTAACCAGTCCGCTCCTCCCCGAGTTTAGCTGTCCGGTAGCTCAGTTTTTTGAATAATATCGTATCCACTGATTTGCCCAAATAATCTTCCCAATTCTCGCTTAGTGGATTGTTGCGAGTCGGGGGCCCCTGGCTTGCGCCCTTGGAAATTGATTCCCCAGCGGTACTAACCCCATTCGATCGCATCCCGGAGACTGGTTCTAACCAGGGTGGTATCGCCGAAATCAATCCCTTCGATATGGGCACGGCTCAGGGTGACTGAAAATAGAACGGACTGAGACAAATCGACGCCCCGGAGATCGGCTTCCGTCAAATCGGCATAGGCGAATTTTGCGTGACTCAAATTGGCGCCCCGGAGGTCGGCGCCTTTGAGGTTGGTTTTAAAAAACTTGGCGCCCCGGAGATTGGCATCTCGCAGGTTGGCATATTGTAACTTGGCACTGCTGAGATCGGTTTGGCTGAGGTTCGCCCCGTTCAGGTTGGCGAACAAATGGGTTTGGCTGAGGTTGGCACGGCGGAGGTTGGCGCCGGCGAGGTTCGCCTGCCAGAGCAACAACCCTTTCAAATTGGCGGATTCCAAATTAGCCCCTTGCAAGTCGATCCCGATAAAACCCCGCTTTCCACTGGCATACAGTCTGAGCAGTTCGCCCGGGGTCAAGGTTTGGTGGGTGGATGGTTTGTCCCAGTAGGTCATGGTTGGTGCGGGTCCGGTTCCCGGTCAGGTTGAATGTGCGATCGCTTCGAGGGATGAGTGTTCGTCGGGAACGGTCAGATCTGCATTCAAACCGAGCCCGGACGGATTGAGCCTCACCCCATTTTGCCCAACATTGGCAATCCAAACACCCCGCATTTGAAATTCCGCGATCGCGCCTTACTCCCATCTTGAACCCATTCTAATGGAACTTTCCGCACCTTTTCCGCGCGATCGGATTCCGATCCGATTTCAAAGTCGCTGCTGAGACGGATCGAGAAACTTAGTGTCCGAGGTGATCGGTTTGTTCAGATCCGGCACGCCGTAGGGGTCGATCGGATCTGGAGCGGGACTCGGGGGATTCTCTTCGTAATCATAGGGGTCGAAGGCCGGAGCCGGATTCAACCAAGCCTCCCAATCGGCAATTTGCGCCTGGGCGGCATTGTAAACCCGAGTTCCGGAGGGAATGCTGCTCAGGGTTTCGATCGCCCCCGCCACGTCGTAAACCGCCTGATCCAGACCCCGCCTCAATAAAGTTTGGCTCCAGTCGTCGATCAAGTTGTCGGCCCGGGAGCGCCAGGAACTCCCACCGGAGACGCGGCCGGCCAACTGGATCGCCCGGATCAACCCGTCGATCGTCCCCGGGGCGGCGGCGGTTTCGGCATTTTTCAAATTCTGAATGTCCTGCAACTGCGATCGCCACTGATTGATGTCGGACTGCGCCTCTTCGTAGAGGGTGAGATCCGGCTTGATCTGCTCGGCGACGGCGATGGCGTTGGCGAAATCCCCCTCCGCGGCTAACTGTTGCGCCCGGTCTAAAACGGGCTGATATTCGAGTCGCTCGCTGCGCTCCCGCCACTCGGAAATCCGGGCTTGGGCTTCGTCGTAGAGGGTTCGACCCCGGCTGATTTGGGAGGCTTTGGCGATCGCGGCTTTCAGGGAATCCACGTCCCCGAAACTCGCCAACTGATCGGCCGTTTCCAAATAGGGCAGATCTTCGATTTCCTCCACCTTGCGAGTCCAGCGAACCATTTCCGCCCGGGCTTCATCGCCGCGAGGGTTGGAGGCGGGGATGGTTTCCAACTTGTCGATCGCCGCCTTGAGATCGTCCACGGTGCCGGTGCGGGCTAACTGGCGGGCCTGGTTGAGGGTGGCGACGTCCGCGATTTCCTGTTGCCAACCTCGGATGTACTGTTGGGCTTTCCAGTACAGGGGCCGGCCCCGCTCCAGTTTTTGAGCCTGGGCGATGGCGTCTTTGAGGCCCTCGGGGGTGTCCAGCAGGGCGGGGACGTGGGCGCGGGCTAGGACGATAAAATCTTTCACCTCCTCTTGGAGTTTGGCGGCGGCGGGGATTTTGTTCGCCGTCGCGATCGCCTCCTGCCAATCCCCCGCCTCCAGGCGCTCTTCGGCTAAAGCCATAATTTCCTTACTGAATTTGACGATTTCTTTTTGCGCCTTTCCCTTCAGGTGGCTGTCTTCGGAAATCGCCTCCAATTTCGCGATCGCCGCGAGCAAATTGTCGAGGCTGCCCTGAGCACCCAAATTCCGGGCTTCAGCCAGTTTTTTGCTGTCCTCCCGGGCGATTTGGATCAAATCGGTGAGCTCCTGATATTTCGTGGTTTCCCAATAGGTATTTCTCACATTCAACAGCCGCGTCGCTTCCCGAAACGCCTGATTTAACTGCTCCTCGCGCATCAAATCTTCGGCTTTGCGATAGATTCCCTCCGCCTTTTTCCAGAGATCCCGCCAATCTCCGATCTGTTGCTCCACCGCAGCGGCCGCAGAGGTTCCGGCGGGAATTTTTTTTGCCATCGCGATCGCCCCGGACAGTTCCCCGGCCTGGAATGTTTCCTCCGCCAACCTCAAAATGTCCCCGGACCATTCCTCGATCTGGCGGTTAATTTCGGGGCGCAGGGGGTGATCCTCGGCGAGGGCGTTCACCAACTCGATGGCGACGAGGAGATCGTTGACGGTTTGTTTGTTGGCGGCTGTTTCCGCGCAGTAGAGTCGCAGGGAGGCTGAGGCCACGGGCCAGAAAATCTTCGGACAGTTGGGCAGGGAGGGCGATCGCAACAGCAGATTGCTGGCAATATAGGCGATGCCGGCGGGGGTCGCCAGGACGAACAGCAACCCCACGGGGGCTAGATAGGCTTTTAAGTGTTTCCGCTTGGTGGCGGAGTGCGGTGGGGCGGGGGGTGTCGCGGCGGGAGTCACCTTCACCAGGGCCGAGCTGAGGTCGGGTTCCGGTTCCGGTTCCGGTTCCGATTGCTTCTGTTCGATGCCGGATTCCAAGAGCGCCCGGATTTCCTGCAACCGTTCCTTGCGGCTTTTCCGTTCCCGGGGGACTTCCAGGGTGGCGTCCGGGGTGGGGGACACCTGCGAATCGGCTCGGTTTGAAATCGGCGACTTCGCATCCGCAACATTTCGCGAATGCAACTCTAACCAACGGTTGTGTTTGGGTTTCCGATCGCTCATGGTCCAGTTATCCTCGCGCAGCCTTCACCCCATCCCAAAGAACGACAATGAGAAGCGTGGGTATTGCTTCGGTGTTATACCACTGTTAGTCCGGCGATCGCAACAATTGGGGACAATTGATAATTGATAATTCCCGACTCCCTAATACCGACTCCCGACTCCCGCTTTCCCTCAATTCCGGTAGATTTTGCCGGCTTTTTGGGACAATTGCCCCCGGTTGTCTTGCAAGTCTCGGATCAGGCCGTGCAGGTGATCCGGGTTGGCGTGGTACATCTGGCCGCAGAATTCGCATTTAGCCTCGGCGCCGCCGTCCTGCTCGATCATATCTTGCAACTCGGCTTGTCCGAACATTTTCAAGGCCCCCAGGACGCGATCGAAGGAACAGCCGCAGTCGAATTGCAGCAGTTGGGTTTCCGGGAGGATGTTCAACCCCAAATCTCCGAGCAGGCGATCGAAAATGTTGGGCAGGGTGCGACTTTCCCGCAGTAGGGGGGTGAAACCGGACAGGGAGGACAGGCGGGATTCGAGTAACTCGACGAGGGTTTCGTCCGTGGCGGCTTTGGGGAGCACCTGCAACAGCAGTCCCCCGGCGGCCTGGACTCCCTGTTTGTCTACAAAAACCCCCAACACCAGAGCGGAGGGGGTTTGTTCGGAGGTGACGAGATAGTGGGTGAGGTCGTCGCCGATTTCCCCCGACACCAATTCGACGGTACTCGAATAGGGGTAGCCGTAGCCCACATCTCGCACGACGTAGAGGTAGCCGTCGCGCCCCACCGCGCCGCCGACGTCGAGTTTTCCGCGAGAATTGGGGGGCAGTTCGATCGCCGGGTTGCCGACGTAACCCCGCACTGTCCCGTCGAGTCCTGCATCCACGACGATGCCCCCGAGGGGGCCGCTGCCTTTGATTTGGATATTTACCCGGGACTCGGGGCGTTTCATGCTCGAAGCCAGCAACAGACCCCCCACCATCGTGCGCCCGAGGGCCGCCGTCGCGACGTAGGAGAGGTTGTGGCGCTGTCTGGCTTCTTCCGTCAGGCGGGTCGTAATCGCACCGACCACCCGAATTCCACCATCTGCCGCCGTAGCGCGAACCAGTCGATCAGCCATGCTTACATTTCTTTACATTCCGACAGATTCTATTTTAGGGGAGTGGGGAGTCGGCAGTGGGGAGTCGGGAAAATTATCGATTCCCCATTGAGCAGTGCGCGGTGCCATACCCGCGTCATCCTGCTGGCTGTCAGGACGGCGATCGCTTCCTCGTCGTGGGTGGAGGCGATCGCTATAATAGGAGGCTGGTGCGATTCGTTGCCCGACCGTTTAATCTGACCCCTATGCTAGGTACTTTTCAACAAAGCAGTCTCCGGATCGAGGTGGACGCCCCGGAAGCGACCATCCGCAAGAGTCTGTTGCATCCCCACCAGGTTCAGCGGTGGCTGTGGCCCCAGCAATTTTCCCCTGGACTTCCGGAACAGTTTCGCACGGGCCTGACGTTTACGAGTGCGATCGGCCCAGTGCAGATCCGACACTCTGTCGATGTGGCGGAGTCGAACTGTCTGCGCTTCCTGCTGAGTCAGGGCATCGATGGGTTTCACGAGTGGTACTGGGGCGACGGCTGGGTACAGTCCCGCCTGGAGGGCGTTTCCGTCCTCCCCCTCAACCTCGGCCAGACGGTGAATTTGACCCAACTGCGGGGATTTCTTTTGGTGCAAAAACAGCAGGAAAATAATTGAAAATTTTTCCCGAGTTTGAGCCAGGGTTTCCGTGACGACTCGACGGTTAAAAATCCCCCTGGGAAAGGGGGACTTTGATAATTTTATTGGGTTCCATACGATGACGATGATTTGATATAATTTTAATTGAGATGTATTGAAATTAGATATCCGCTCTTTTCCCCACACCCCACACCCCAATTATGATTGCCGTTCAACCAACTTCAAAACCTTTGCTGGGTGCATCCTTGCCGGAACTCACCGACTGGGTACAGCAGCAGGGACAGCCCGCCTATCGGGGCAAACAACTGTATCAGTGGATTTATCAGAAAGGGGCGAAATCCCTGGGAGAAATTACCGTATTTCCGAAGCAGTGGCGATCGCAACTCGAAGACGTTTCCATCGGGCGATCGACCATCCACTATCGCGCCGTTGCTTCCGACGGGACGGTTAAATACCTGTTGAAATTGGCGGATGGACAAATTATTGAAACCGTGGGAATTCCCACCCGCGATCGCCTTACGGTTTGCGTTTCTTCCCAGGTGGGTTGTCCGATGGCCTGCGACTTTTGCGCCACCGGGAAGGGGGGGTTTATCCGCAATTTGGAAACCCATGAAATTGTCGATCAGGTGTTGACGGTTCAGGAGGATTTCGATCGCCGGGTGAGTCATATCGTCTTCATGGGGATGGGGGAACCGCTGCTGAATGCGGAAAATGCGATCGCGGCGATTATCTGTCTGAATCGAGATGTGGGGATCGGACAGCGGATGATCACCCTTTCCACCGTGGGAATTCCGGGCCGCATCCGCAAATTAGCCGAACGTCAACTTCAAATTACCCTCGCCGTCAGTTTGCACGCCTCCAACCAGTCATTGCGGGAACAGTTGATTCCCAGTGCGAAAGCCTATTCTTTGGAAGCGTTATTATCCGAATGCCGGGACTATGTGAAAGCGACGGGGCGGCGGGTGAGTTTTGAGTATGTTTTGTTGGGGGGAGTAAATGATTTACCGACCCACGCGATCGAATTGGCGGAGCATTTGCGGGGATTTCAAAATCACGTTAATTTAATTCCTTACAATCCCATCAACGAGGTGGATTATCAGCGCCCGAGTCCCCAGCAAATTCAAACCTTTGTGGATGAGTTAGAACAGCGAAAAATAGCCGTGAGCGTCCGCTATTCCCGGGGTTTGGATGCGGATGCGGCCTGCGGTCAGTTGCGGGCGTCGAAATTGGAAAGTTAGCCAATTTTTCTCCTTCCCGTCACTTTTGAGTCATCATCAAAGCTTAGATTGATGTCACATCGACATTTTGGAGGCTCGAACCCATGAAACGAATTTGGACAACCGGCATCGGCAAAAACCCAGTCATGGGGGCGACGATCGCGATCGCCCTCGCTGTGGCGGGTGCCCACTCCGTCGCCCTGAGTCAGGGCAGAGGTGGCGGCCAGTTGTCCGGTATGGTGGATCGGGTGTGGGAAGACGGATTTGACCTGCAAACGGAAAACCGGCGGGTGAGGGTGGATTCCTGGGACATCTGTGGCGACAATACCCCCCGTCACATTTCGACCGGCGATCGCGTCACCGTGACCGGAGAATTTGAGGGTGGCGAATTCGATGCCTTCGTTATTGCAGATGGGGAAGGTAAAGAAGTCTGCGTCGCCGAAATGAGGACGCGGGATTAAACTGCAAATATGCCCATCAAATCGCCAGTTTTGTCTGGCGATTTGGGGTGAGAAAAATATCCGATTCAGATGATTGGATCTGGTAGGGACGGTTCCCTTGCCCGCCCCAACGAGGGAATTGATTCCCCAGGGGTCTGGATATTAAACCCGTTTTCATCTCAATACCCAAAAGTTGAGTTTGCCCTCGCACTTCCCCCAGACCCATCCCAGGGAAGTTACCTTAAATTTTAATATATAAAGTTTCAGCCCGTCCCCCCGGTATCGTCGCCGGACTGAATCGACTCCGCGACACGATTTCCCCCGGACCGACTCCAGTCTCTTTCTAAAGTCAGATGAAAGATTTCAGTTTTTCATAAAATATAGGAACAGAATATAAGATCCGGCGATCGCGATCGCCGATTCGACATCCAATAAAAACAACTTTAGAGCTGAACAGGAGTCAAAATTTATGGCCTTAGTTTTAGAACAAATCAACACCGAAGGACTGGCGCAGCTTTCCTATATCGTCGGAGATGATACGGCGGGGGTTGCCGCCGTCATCGACCCGCGCCGGGACGTGGATATCTACTTGCAAATGGCGCGATCGCTCGGCGTGGGAATTACCCACATTTTGGAAACTCACATTCACGCAGATTTTGTCTCCGGTTCCCGGGAACTTCAAGCCCGGACTGGGGCACCGATTTACGGCGGAAAAAGTGATGATTATCAGTTCGATATCCGGCCTCTCACAGAGGGAGACGAATTGAAAATTGGTAAAGTTACCCTCCGTGTTGTACACAGTCCCGGACATACGCCGGAACATATTTGTCTGTTAATTCATGATACCAAACAGGGCGAAGAACCCTTTGGAATACTGACGGGAGACACGCTATTTAATTTGGATGTCGGACGGCCGGATTTGTTGGGTTCGGGGACGGAGGAAAAGTTGGCGAAGCAACTGTATCATACGTTGTTTGATAAATTGCTGCCGTTGGGCGATCGCATCGAAGTTTACCCCTGCCACGGTGCGGGTTCCTCCTGCGGTAAATCCATCGGCGATCGCAAACAGAGTACCATCGGCAACGAGCGGGTTTTTAGCGATGCCTTTAAAGAGCGATCGGAATCGGAATTTGTCGGGTGGATTTTGGGGGATATGCCGGAAGCGCCCAGCCACTATTCGCGCTTGAAAAAAGTCAACGCGAAAGGAGCGCCTATTAAAGGTTGTGTGCCGACATTGCAGCCTCTTTCACCCCAAGAATTTAAAGAAAAAATGGGGGATGAAAATACTTTTGTGATTGATACGCGATCGATTCTAGCCTTCGGTGGCGGACACATTACCGGCGCGATTAATATCGCCCTGGAGTCTTCTTTTCCAAGTTGGGTGGGTTGGATGATCGACCCCGAAAAAACGCTGCTGTTGGTCATCGAAAGCGATCGGGATTTGTGCCTGGTAGCCGAACAATTGTTCCGCGTTGGTTACGATAATTTGGCGGGTTATCTCCACGACGGGATGAAGAGTTGGCAGGTGGCGGGGCTACCCTTGCAGCACCTCGGAGAGTGGAGCGTACACGAGTTGAACGAATACAAAGAAGACTCGTCGCTGACGGTTTTGGACGTGCGGACAGATCGAGAATATGAAAGCGGCCGCATCCCCAATTCCCAACATATTTACGTCCCCCACCTGGAAGAAAATTTGGATCAGCTCGACAAAAATCAAACATTTGCCACCTACTGCGGAAGCGGATATCGGGCCTCCATCGCCGCCAGTTTGCTGCAAAAGCACGGGTTTGAAAATGTCATCAATATTCCCGGTTCCTGGAGTGCCTGGAAGAGTGCCGATTTGCCCGAGCAAAAACCCGCATGAATCTATCGAGATAAACCCTAAAATGGGCGGATTATATCCAGGGCATTTTTCAAAATCTCCCGGTCGAAGGGGGATTTTGAATTGACGAATCGCAACCTCGGTATCGGGTTTTCCCCTCCCCCGGCGAATCAAAATTGCAAGAAAACTTCCCGTTTCTATGATATATTCGTGGATGACCGTGATGCCTTCAGTCCCCCGAACCGGGGATGTCAGTTGAAAGCAAACCTAACTTTGTCTGGGGATAAAAAAAATGGAAACTCAACAATACGAGTTCGATCAATCCCAAAATGAGCTGATTGCGGACTTGGCAAAAAAAATGAGCTTTGTCGGCTACTTCCTCATCGTCATAGGAATCGTGGGTATCATATCGGGGATCATCGCATTATTTAACTACCCATCTGTCAGTGCCAATTACTTTATTAACGGCATCGTCAATACCATCTTCGGTGTCTGGCTGAATAAAGCGGCTTCCTCTTTCAAGCAAATTGTCGAGACTCGGGGCAATGATATCGTCAACCTGATGGGTGCTCTCGGGGAACTCAGGAAGTTATTCGGGCTGATTTACTGGCTGTTAATTATCGCCCTGATATTCCTCGTGATCGGGCTTTTAGTGGGCATTGTATTGGGGATCATGGCTGGTGGTGCCGGCTAAAAATGGCAAATTTTAAAGCTTCGCGATCGCCCGCCACATCCAATTAAGAATATCGGATTAAACGGTTGTTTCCGGCGGCAGATCTAAGGGCGTGACGAATAAATTCAGGGCGTAATCCGTTTCTCCCTCAACCTGGGAAACTCGGATAAAATAAGTCCCCGTTTCCAAAACGTCGATGTCGATGCTTTCTGCCGCCAAACCGAAATTATTGGAGGAGGCCAAAATTTCCGTAGCCTCGATCGCCTGATTTTGATTGAAGTCTTGAATCAGTTCCACTTCCACATCCGCCTGCAAGCCGTTCAAAAACAAACTGAACTGGCTGGCAAAATTGGGAATCACGAATTCGTAAATATCCACCGAATCGGCATCGCCAACGGACTCCACAACCGTCCGACTTCCCAGCAGCGTATCCAGGGCGATCGCACCGCCGAGATCCTCTGCCGGTCCCGGGGGAATTCCCAACCGTCCGACTTCCAAACCGAAGCGATAGAAATGTTCAAATAAACTGCCGATGATTTCCTCTTCTACCCCCAAAACTGCGTCCGGGTTCCGCGATCGGTAAAATTCGGTATCGAACAAGGGGCCGGGATCTAATCCTTCAAATTGTCCGGCTTTTAAAAAATGTTCAAATGGGGTGACTATCCCCTGAACAACTGCGGTGGCAATGAACGGATGTTGTTCCACATAAAAAATTGGGTCAAAGAAGGGGTTCGGCGTGCGGTTTTCAAACTGTCCGAAATTGACAAAGTGGGCAGCAGCGGT
>JBNGCR010000039.1:11051-14536 GCA_050045915.1 Limnospira sp. | reverse complement strand
AACAACAATGAAGGTTTGACTGTGCCAAAATTGAGATCGGCCTGTTTCCGCTTCAAGAATCTTCGCCACCGAACGTAAAATAGACTCGACGCTCAACGCGCGATCGCAAATCGCCCCGAATCAATCATGGCCTCCATTGCCCGGAAAAACCTCATCGAAGATATCCCCCGCTTCCTCGCCGCCCAGGCCGGAATCATGTTCGCCGTCAGTCTGGTGACGATCCAAAACGGGATTCTCAACGGGTTCGTTCGCTCCTCATCCCTGTTAATTGACAACTCCTCGGCGGATATTTGGATCACCTCCAAAGACATGGTACACCTCAACCTCACCATGCCGATGGCCCTGGAACAACTCAACCAGGCGCGGGACGT
Organism: Limnospira sp.; assembly: GCA_050045915.1. Lineage (GTDB taxonomy): Bacteria > Cyanobacteriota > Cyanobacteriia > Cyanobacteriales > Microcoleaceae > Limnospira. The sequence continues at coordinate 14,165 of JBNGCR010000039.1, read as the reverse complement.
TCCGGGGGTTCAACGGGCCGAACCCCTGATTTTCCAAGGTGCCCGCTGGCGCGATCCCACCGACCAAATTCAGGCCATCAACCTCGTCGGTTCCGATCCGGACGGGAAACTGTTTGCCCCCTGGAATATCATCGAGGGGGACCGGCAGGCCCTCAAAGAACCCTACGGCGTGATGGTGGACGAGAGCAATTTGGAGTCCCTGCGGGTGAACGGCGTCGGCGATAAAGTCACGATTTCCGGCCTCGAAGCCCGCATCGTCGGACTCACCCGGGGCACCCAACCCATCGTCAACAGCGTTTTCGTCTTCACCTCCCTGAAAAATGCCAACGCCTACGCCAGCGTCCCCCTGCAAACCCGCACCCGCTGCACGCTGGAAAATGGGGATCTCAACTGTATCAACATTTTCGACGATTCCGACGATCGCCCCGAGGAAGGCGTGGTGTCCGCCGCCCCCAAACCCCTCACCCTCGCCGATCCGATCCACTACATCCTCGTCAAAGCCGAACCGGGCCAGGATCTCCAGGCACTCAAAACCCAACTCGAAGCCACCCTCCCCGGCATCACCGCCTACACCCGGGAAGAAATCGCCAAAAAAATTCAAGACTTCTGGCAAAAACGCACCGGAGTCGGCTTCGTCCTCAGCCTGGGGGCGGTGGTGGGCATTTTCGTGGGCATGATTGTCGTCGCCCAAATTCTCTACGCCTCCGTCGCCGACCATATCAAGGAATTCGGCACCCTCAAGGCGATGGGCGCCCCCGACCGGGTTCTATATAGCGTCATTTTAGAACAGGCGTTTTGGATGGCGATTCTCGGCTACGCCCCCGGCATCGCCCTCTGTTTCGGTGTCGCCTCCTGGGCATCGGCCACCCAGGGCATTTTGATCCTGATCACCCCCGTTTCCGCCGTGGGTGTCTTTTTTCTCACCCTCGTTATGTGTGGGGGTTCGGCGTTTTTCGCCATCCAGAAAGTCACCCGGGTCGATCCCGCGATCGTTTTCAAAGCGTAAGCGATCGCACTGGCTCAGAATTTCAGAGTCGGTCATAATCAAAGGAGAATGCTCCTCCCACGGCTTTCAACGCCACCCACGTCAGAGAGAGGCTCATCAATGATAGGTTCCAATTTGAACTGGACGGACTTAGCGAAAGGCAAAAGCCAGATTCCAGACCGCAACCCGAATCCCCAATCCGTTGCCATTTGGGGTTGCGGTGTGGAAATGGTCTACCAGTCCGGACGGCAAAGTTTCCAAGTCCTGAAGGGCATCGACTTGCAGGTTCGCCAGGGTGACGTGCAACTGCTGATGGGGCCGAGTGGTTCGGGAAAAACCACCCTCCTCTCTATTCTCGCCGGACTCCTGACACCAACCCAGGGACGGGTTATCTTGCTGGGGGAAGAAATTACGAAAATGTCCCGCGCAAAATTGGCACGGTTTCGCCTCTACAACATCGGTTTTATTTTTCAGGGGTTCAACTTATTTCCGGCTTTGACAGCCCAGGAAAATGTGGAAGTCGCCCTCAATATCAAGAATGTCCGGGGGCGGACGGCGCGGCAGGAAGCCCAACTTCGCCTCGAACAAGTGGGTTTGGGCGACAAGGGAAATTCCCTGCCCCGGGACTTGTCGGGGGGTCAAAAACAGCGGGTTGCGATCGCCCGGGCTCTGGCGGGAAATCCCCAATTAATTATGGCCGATGAACCGACGGCGGCGCTGGATTCCACCAGCGGACACGCGGTGATCGATTTGCTGCGAAAATTGGCGAAGGAGGAGGGAGCGACGGTGTTGATGGTGACGCACGACCCCCGGATTATCGACGTCGCCGATCGCATTCTCGACCTCGAAGACGGGAAAATAAAACAATGATGAATACTCCATTAGCGGTCAATTTTGAAGACGTGAAAGCGGCGGCGGCACGCCTGCGCGGAAACATTAACACAACTCCTGTTTTGACTTCGACGACGGCGAACCGGCGGACGGGGGCGCAGGTGTTTTTCAAGTGCGAAAATTTTCAGCGCACCGGGTCTTTTAAATTTCGCGGGGCGTTCAATGCCTTATCCTCCCTATCTCCGGAGGAAAAAAAGCGGGGAGTCTTCACCTATTCTTCCGGAAATCACGCCCAGGCGATCGCCCGTGCGGGTCAAATGTTGGGCATTCCCACCACAATTATTATGCCCGATAATGCACCGATTGTCAAACGGGAGGCGACGGCGGGTTACGGGGCAGAAATTGTTTTATATCAACCCTCAGAAACCGTTCGGGAAGACTACTGCCGCCAACGGGCAGAAGAACGGGGCGGCACGATTATCCCACCCTACAATCACCCCCATATTATAGCAGGTCAAGGAACCACCGCCCTAGAGTTAATTGAAACGGCGGGAAAATTAGATCTATTACTGGTTTGTTGCGGGGGAGGCGGCTTGCTTTCCGGTTGCGCGATCGCCGCCCGCGAGTTATCACCAAATTGCCGAATTATCGGAGTCGAACCGGAACAGGCGGACGATGCCACCCGCTCATTTTACACCAAAACCCTGCACAAAATCAACAATCCCGACACCATCGCCGACGGCGCGAGAACCCCCTATTTGGGAAGTCTCACCTTTCCGATTATTTTAGCAAAAGTCGATGAGATGGTGACAGTTTCCGAGGATGCGATCGCGCGGGCGATGTTCTTCCTGTGGGAACGGTTAAAAATCGTGGTGGAGCCCACCGGCGCCTTGGCAACGGCGGCATTATTGGATGGTGTTGTCAAAGCCGAAAATCGTCGAGTCGGGGTAATTATCAGTGGTGGAAATGTGGATTTAAAAGGTGCGATCGCACTTTTTGAAAAGTGTTGAAACCGCTTGGGAATCAATTCCAGAGGGCGCAAGCCTTGCGCCCCTACAAGCAAAAATTATCTAAAGATGATTGATATAGCGGTTTCCGATCCGATGAGATACGGAAGATCCCCCTAAATCCCCCTTAAAAAGGGGGACTTTGAATTGGCGAGTGTGCCTCATTGAATTAAAAATTGCTGTATCACATCCGGTTAAATACTTGGAAATATAACTCCCCCCTTATTAAGGGGGGCTGGGGGGGATCGAACTCCCCCCTTATTAAGGGGGGTTGGGGGGGATCGAACTCCC
>JBNGCR010000039.1:8734-10951 GCA_050045915.1 Limnospira sp. | reverse complement strand
TGGGGGGGATCGAACTCCCCCCTTATTAAGGGGGGTTGGGGGGGATCGAACTCCCCCCTTATTAAGGGGGGTTGGGGGGGATCTGCGGTTGTCGGGTAAATCACCAGATTTGATATTAATACTTCAAATAAAAACCCCGAATCAAAGCAATAAAATCATCCGTATAAATATGCCGTTCCCGTTCAATCGTCAAAGAAATATCTTCAGCTATTTTTGGCGACATTCCCAATTCCATCACAATTCGCTTAACCGGATGCTTCGGTGTCGGTTGAATCAATAACCGCCGATCACAGAAAAACCCCAATTGTTCCGCTTTTTCCTGAAACCGAATCGCCTCCGATGTCGGATAAATAACCGCCAATTTTCCCGTCGGATTTAATAACGTTTTGGCGGCGGATAATAAATCAGACTGAGACAGAAAATCCCCGTGTCTGGCGAGCGATCGCGCTTTTTTTGGCGCTTTGTAAGCATTGTCAAAAAAGGGCGGATTTGAGACAATCAGATCGTATCGTTCGGGGGAGGCGATCGCATAATCCTGAATTGAAATATTATACAACTTAACTCGCGCTTCCCAGGGCGATCGCGCCACATTTTCACAGGCTTGGGTGTGGGAGTCGCGATCGATTTCCACCGCGTCAATTTGGGCTGTTGAACGCTGTGCCAACATCAGGGCAATCAATCCCGTCCCCGTCCCGACATCCAAAATTTTATCCGCAGATTTTATATCCGTCCACCCCCCCAAAATAACGCCATCGGTTCCCACCTTCATGGCGCACCGATCCTGAAAAATGGTAAACTGTTTGAAACGAAACTGATCTCCTCCCATAACTGATATAATAACGCCCCCGTTGTTGGGTTTGAACCCTTCAGAGGCGCTAAAGCGCAACAACAATTGATCTTCAACGCCTCAAAATCAAACTGCCCGGAGTCACTTTTTTAATCCAGTCCGTTATCAAAATCCGATCGCGATCGCACCTCTCCACCCCCTCGCCACTCAAGTTTTTAAAAACCACCGTTTCAGGAATTTTGACTGTTTGTCCCGTCGGAATCACAATTTTATCGATTTCGGAAATATGGAACGGACGCAGGGTTTGAAACACCACATATTTGCCACTTTCCCCCGCCAACGCCTCCGCCACGCAAAACTCATCCCGATATCGGGCAATTTTCGATTTTGACTTCATTCTGGGGAAAATAGATGTCGTCCGGTTGGCATTAAAAAATGGCGATCGCGCTTCGACGGGCCAATTTTTTTTCAACATTACTGGATCTTCCGATATTTGCCGACAGATGCGATCGACATCCACCGCCACATCGCCGTTATTTCCCAAATGCCGCAAATCCAGCCGCAGGGTGTGCAAACCCGCATTTTTTAATCCATCAAGTTGATCTAAAATAAACCAATCTTTATCCAAAAATAGAAACGTGCCGTGGGGCGTTTCCAGGGTGGGAAGGGGACGATTTCCGCTTTCTTCCGTTCGGGCAGTCGTTTCGATAAACTGCCGATTTTCCCCCTCGGATACAATGGAAGAAAGAAGCGATCGCGGCGAGTAAAATAACAGAATCCGCCCCACCCCCAACACCTCACAGGGGACGGGCAGTTTTCGGCAATATTCGATTAATTGATGTTCCGGAAGTTCCGTTGACAAAATCAGGCGTTCCAGGGAACCGGCAAACAGTTCGCACCATCCCATCAACGCCTCAAAATTGTGATTTCCAGTTTCTAAAATCAACTGAATCGGCAAGTTTGGATAGTGAATTGTCAGCCATTCCGCCGCACCCGGATCACAAACCCGAATTGCCGCAAATTGTCCGATATTCCAGTCCGAGATGCGATCGCAAATTTCCGCCATCAACCGTTCCGGCATCAGAATATCCCAAACCAAAACCGGACGCAACCCCCACTTTTTCGCCGCTTCAGAAAGCGATCGCACCTCCGCCACCGTCAACTGTCCCCGTCTGGCGAGAAGCGTCGGTTCCAACAACACCTCCTTCAAATTCGGACACACCCGACACCGTTCCAAATCCCCCACCGAACCGACAAACGTATTAAATCGCATTAACCCTCTGTGCCCTCTGTGTCTCTGTGGTTTAATTTTTTGAGTCTTTTTCAGTCATCATATCTTTCTAATTTTCATAGATTTAACCCGACTGGTTTCGATTTAGATTTCGACCAGGTTTTTTTCAATATTGGACGGAGATAATCTCACCAAATTC
>JBNGCR010000039.1:7211-8634 GCA_050045915.1 Limnospira sp. | reverse complement strand
TTAGATTTCGACCAGGTTTTTTTCAATATTGGACGGAGATAATCTCACCAAATTCAGCTTGTCTACTGAATTTAATGCTTCTGCTTTTGGAACACAAACCACCCCATCTTTCCGCATAAAATCAACGCGATCGCCCTTCACCGAAAAGAGGCGATCGATCCGATACCGGATCGGCTTTCCACGAGGCACAATAAATTCCACTTCATCCCCCACCGATAACGGTTCCACCAACCGCAATGCGATCGCCTCCCCAGTCGTTTCCAAAACCACCCCCAAATAGTCGTGAGTTCCGGTATTATTTCCCGCAAACTGCTGAAAAACCGACCCCTCCCCCGCCGGACTTTCCAAGGAACCGGAAAAATAATCGCGGTGGGGAATTGATTCCAATTCCGAGGCAATTTCCCGCAACAATTCCGGCGTCAATTCCCCCGCAGCACAGGCATCGATCGCCCGCCGGTAAGCCTTGCACGTCATCGCCACATAAAACGACGATTTCATCCGCCCTTCAATTTTTAGCGAACAAATTTGATGTTTGAAAAATTCACCAACCTGATCAATTCCCCACAAATCTTTCGAGGACATGAACGAAACCGGCGATGATGTCGAATCCAACTGGTAGGGGAGGCGACAGGATTGAATGCAGCCACCCCGGTTGGAATCCCGCCCCGCCGTATAGTTGGAAATGGTACAATGTCCGGAAAATGCCATGCACATGGCACCGTGAATAAACATCTCTATTTCTAGTGGCGGTTTGTCGGGATTTTCTGATGCAAATTTACGCCGCATTTCCCCGGCTTCTGCGATGCCAACTTCCCGGCCCAAAATCAGGCGATCGACCCCGAACCGCCTCCACAGTCGGGCGGCGTATCCGTTCAAACAGGAAGCCTGAGTCGATAGGTGAATCTTCAAATTAGAACAGCATTTGATTGTCCGCATCACCCCCAAATCGGAGACGATGACCGCATCCACATCGATCCGTTCCAAGAATTGACAATAATCGCAAAATCCGGTAAAATCTTCATCGTGGAGGAAGGCGTTTAAGGTGACGTAAACCTTCGCCCCGTGTCGGTGGGCGAACTCTACCCCCCGTTCCAATTCCTCCTCGCTGAAATTGTCCGCCCTCGCCCGCAAGCCGTAATTTTTTCCGCCCAAATAAACGGCATCTGCGCCGTAGGTGACGGCGACTTGCAGGCGTTCCAAATTTTTAGCAGGGGCCAACAGTTCCGGTTTCCACATAATGAAAAATCAACTAACTTTCGGTGTCCGATTGGGCTGGCAAAGCGTCCTGAGCCGATCGCCCGTCTCCCTGAAATCCAAAGTACCACAACGCCGCCGCAGCCTCCGCCCGAGTCACCGCTTTTTTAGGCTGAAAAAGGGTTGTAAACCCGTACACCCGGCGAATATTGGCGTTATCTCCGTTGTC
>JBNGCR010000039.1:0-7111 GCA_050045915.1 Limnospira sp. | reverse complement strand
GAATCGGAGGGTTTGGGTAAGGGAGAGGGCGACTCGGTGGGTTTGGGGACGGATGCGATATTTTTCGGGTCGCGGGAATAGTCGATCGCGAACTGAGTTTTCCCAGTCGATTGTCCGTCCGGTTGCAGGTTGATCGTCACTTTTAAATCATCCCGAGTGGCGACCAAAGATCCCTCGCCCTCCGTTTCGGGACGAGTGACAATTTTCCAGTTATCGGATTGCAACTTATTTTGATAGTAAGTTTGCACTAAATTGATCGGGTCGGCGGTCGTCCACACCGTCTCCGTTTCGCCGCGATCGCTCGTCGAGAGGGTGACATCTTCCAAACTCGAACCCGGATAAATCGAGATTTCCTGGGGAAAATCGTCCGGCAATTTCACGAAATCGTCCGGCGGTGAGGGCGGATCGGTTTGATTCGGATCGGACTGTCCGAAGGGGGGATTTTCTGCGAGTTGGGGATCGGCTTGTAACGACCCTTCCAATGCGTCGCCGATGGGACTGTTTGCACAACTTCCCAGCAAAGCGACGAGACAAATAGCCGTAAGAACTTGGATCGAATGTTTCACAGTCGGATGAGTTTCATTTATTTTATTTTGACATATCACTTAATTTTTGTGCGAACAAAGTTCAAGCCGGGACACTCACCGGAACCCCGTTTTCTTGGGTCGTCAATCCCAAAATAAAAGGGGCGGCTTTCTTCACCCACTCGTCTAGCGGCGTGTAGGCGGCGGCACCTTCTCCGTAACAGGTTTCCAACATATCGGTGTGAATAATTCCCGGACTCATGGGAATCGCCGCCAACCCCGGCGGGAGCTCCTGGGCGAGGGCTTGGGTTAGCCCTTCGATCGCCCATTTAGAAGCACAATAGGGCGCCACTTCTGGAGACGTCGATCGCCCCCAACCGGAACTGAGATTGATAATAATACCGCCGCCCCGTTCGATCATTGCCGGCACCACATGGCGGATCACATTTGCCACCCCTTTTATATTGACATCGATCAGCGTATCGAACTCTTCCTGGGGAACCTCCCAAAGGGGAGCGAGATGGTTAACCAACGCGGCATTATTGATAACTATATCGGGCGCATCATGAGTTTTTAAAAACTCTGTAACCCAATTTTTAACAGCCACATTTTCGGCGACATCAAGGGCCTTAAAATTATGGGGTTTGCCATATTTTTTTTGCAAGTTTGCGATCGCCGATTCGGATCGCGCACAGCCGATTACAGTATGTCCCAAATCAATCAAATTTTCCGTCAAGGCGCGACCCAAACCGCGACTCACTCCGGTAATAACGATCGTCTTTGCCATCTGTCCATCTCCGTTGCCATGCCCTTCAGTGTAGCAGAAATATATGGCGCTGCGCGTCGCCAGTAGGGATTAGGGAAGTGAAATTACCTTGAATGAGGAGTGACTTGGTTTTTAATGACCAGATTGTACGACCCGAGGGCGATACCTGCAATTCAAAGCCCGCAAAATTGGGAGTTTGGGGGCTATATATCTTTCTCTCCCTCCCGACCGGTTTTCAGCGCCTCCACTAACTGCTGGATTTGATCCAGTTGATGGGTTGCCATCAGAGAAATGCGGACGCGACTGGTGTTGACTGTCGGCGGGCGGATAGCGGGGGCAAAAATCCCCCGTTTTTGCAGTTGATTTCCCATCTGTAATGCCGTCGCTGCATCTTTGAGAAAATAGCAGAAAATGGGAGAAGCAGAATCGCCAATTTGTTCCGCGCGATCGCCCAACAATTCCTTGAGAAAACCCACATTTTCCCACAGTTTGGCACGCCGTTCCGGTTCCTCCCGGACAATGTTAATTGCCGCCAACGCCGCGGCTGTATCCGCCGGAGTCAACCCCGTCGTGTAAATCCAACTGGGGGCGCGGTTTCGCAGGAAATCGATCGCCTCCGCACTCGCCGCCACATAGCCCCCCAAACTGCCCAACGCCTTGCTGAGGGTCCCCATCTGCAGCAGGGGAGTCCCCGTCAGCCCGAAATATTCCACGCACCCGGCCCCCGTCTCCCCAAACACCCCCGTGGCGTGGGCTTCGTCCACCAGCAGCATACACTCGAACGTCGTCGCCAGTTCCGCGAGTCGGGGCAGGGGGCAGAGATCCCCGTCCATACTAAATAGGGTGTCGGTGACGATCAGGGCGCGGCGGTATTGGCCGCGATGACCATCCAGCAGGGTTTTCAGGTGGTCGATGTCCCCGTGGCGGTAGTCGAACACCGCGGCACCGCTGAGTTTCGCCCCCATTTTGAGGCTGGAGTGGTTGTACTCGTCGGCGAGGATCAAGTCCCGGCCCCCGACGATCGCCGAAATTGTGCCGATATTCGCCAAATAGCCCGAACTGAACACGATCGCGTCCTCGGTCCCTTTCAGATCCGCGATCGCCAATTCTAGCTGGCGGTGAAGTTCCCGATGTCCCGTCAGCAACCGCGATCCAGTGGTTCCCGTCCCCAATTCCCGCGTCGCGGCGACGGCAGCTTCCACCAGGCGATCGTCCCCCGCCAGTCCCAAATAGTCGTTGCTGGCGAAATTCAGCATTTTTCGCCCATTTAGGCTGATAAACGGCCCCGGACGGCCCGCGATCGCTCTGACAGAACGATACCAGTGCGCCCGGTGGATCGTGTCGAGCGATCGGCCCATCCAAGAATACGCATCTTTTGTCATTCGTCCGCTTCAGAATTTGGGTCATCCAATTCGGCGCTATTTCCCCGCACCGAAGGCAACTTTTCTACCAATCCCATATCAAAGGCAATATCCGGCAATTCTCCGGCGATATAAGAGCCCGGTTCAAAAATACGGCTGGGGGTAAAACACCTCTGCCTCAGTTGCACAACTTCCGTCGAGTCGAAAATCCCCCTAAACATCTTACGTTCCAATCCCATTTTACTGCCTCCCAATCCATTCAATTAATCATTTAAAATTTTAATCTAAAATCTTAACCGGTGGGGGCAGGCCTCTGTGCCTGCCCACTTCAAAATCGCTCCGCGTCCGCCTCCGGTTCGGGACTCATTCATGTGAAGACCCATTTGCCCGCTCAATTATTTTACCACAGTGGGGACAAATTAGCGCTTTCTTCGCCTGTTTCTGATTCTTTCGAGCTTCGACAACTTCCGCAAAACCCGAGGCAATAATCCCCGCCGGAAGCGCAAAAATACCGATGCCTAACATCGCCACCATCGCCCCCAACAACCGCCCCATCGTCGTAATTGGATAAACGTCCCCATAGCCCACCGTCGTCAGCGTCACCACCCCCCACCACATCGCCGCCGGAATACTCGAAAACTGTTCCGGTTGAGCATCGTGTTCCAAAATATAGATCGAACTTCCCGAAAAAAAGAGCAGCAGCAACACCAAACCAAATGTGACCGCGAGTTCTTCTTTCTTTGCCTTCAGAACTTCTCCGATCATCTGCAATGATTGAAAATACCGCGTCAATTTAAAAAACTGAAAAAACTTGACCAGCCGAACGGCGCGGGCGGGCCTCATGTCGGGCGTCAGAATGGGTAAATAAAAGGGCAAAAAAGCCAGCAAATCGATCAGAGCCAAAGGAGTCAACATATACCGAAGTCTGCCCCAGAACGGATGTTGATAGCGGACATCTATCGTGCAAGCCCACACCCTCAATATATATTCAATGGTAAATACAACGATCGAAAAATATTCAAAAACTCTAAATAACCCAAAATATTTCTGATTCAAGCCTTCGACTGTCTCCAAACAGACCGCAACTACATTCAGCAGAATCAGGGCGATAATAAAATAATCACAAATGCGACCGATCGCGTCATTGAACGTCCAAACTTCTAAAATTAGAAAAATTCGTTTTTTTACTTTATCAAGCATGGCGATCGCGGGGGGGAGAATTGATGGTTTTTTGTTCAAAACAATACTCACCGAATCAAATCCCTTCTATTTTAACCCAAATCTCTCAGTTTACACCCGCCCCCGCAAAGCCTCCAACTCTTCCCGAATTGACGGGGGTCGGTACCCCAAAGCAAAGGCTTTTGAACTGTCGAGGGACGTATCGGGAGAACGGGGGGCGATGACTTCCACATCCTGTTGTCGGCAAGGGGCAATATTTTCGACAGGAAACCCCAAAACTTCCGCCATTAATTTCCCGAAATTATAGCGCGAAATTCGCTCTTTTCCGCCCAAGTGCAAGCGCCCCTCGATCCGCTTCTCAATCGCCAAAAGTAATCCCATCACGGCAGTCTCTCCGCCCACCATTGTCCGAAATTCATCCACAAATAAATTCAACCTTTTTCCGGCTTTTAAGTTTCTGATAAATCCCTGAATAAAACTTTCCGCACAGGGGGAAGCCATGCCGAACATCAACGGCATCCGACAGATGGCAGTTTTGGGATATCGTATCAGCATCCCCCGTTCCGCTTCGACTTTCTGTTCCCCGTAAATATTGATCGGACAGACGCGAGCGCTTTCTCGATAGGGCGGATTTAAACCGTCGAACACCAAATCAGTCGATGTGAACGCACAGGGAATATCTGCATCCGCGCACAAACTGGCAATATTCAGAGAAGCGGTAACATTAATTAGATAAGATTCCTGGGGATGTTGCTGGCAAAAATTGGGTTTAGAGTGCGCCGCTGCATGGATGACTGCATCCGGTTCGACATCCTGAAACAGGCGTTTTAAATCTGCAAAATTAGTAATATCCGTTTGAATAAAAGTGATGCCGTGAAAGCTGACTTCTCGGGAATTGTAGGTTCCGTAAACATCCCATTTCAGTTTGGCAACCTGGCAGATATTCCAACCCAAGAAGCCACTCGCACCCGTCACCAAAAGCTTTTTCATCGTCCTGAACTCCCATCGCGTTTTTAGCTACAGTAACACAGTCATCTAGTTAATTGGGGTAGGGATGAAGAAACCGGGTTTCTATGAGAGTTGTTTGTAGGGATGAGAGATGCTGGTAGAAACCCGGTTTCTAGCTATCTAGTTGGGGATGAAGAAACCATATAATTAAACAGCCGCCAACTCCTTCAACAACCCCTCAAACAATCTGATCCCGTCAGTATTTCCCAACATCGGATCGGACGCCCGTTCCGGGTGCGGCATCATCCCCAAAACCGTCCCCTCGCGGTTACAAATTCCGGCAATATTTTTGAGGGAACCGTTGGGATTATCTCCCGCATAACGGAACACCACCTGATTGTTATCCTCCAATTCCGCCAACGTATCCGCGTCAGCGTAATAACAACCTTCCCCGTGGGCGATGGGAAGAGTAATTGTTTCGTTGGGGGAGTAATTTTGCGTCCAGGGAGTGTTAGTGTTCGTCACCGTCAGCGGAACGCGATCGCAAATAAAATGCAAATCCCGATTTCGCACCAAGGCCCCCGGCAGCAGTCCGGCTTCCGTCAACACCTGGAAACCGTTGCAAATCCCGATCGCCAACTTTCCGGCGTTGACGTGCTCCACCGTCGCCCTCATAATGGGGGAAAACCGGGCGATCGCACCACAGCGGAGATAGTCGCCATAGCTGAACCCCCCCGGAATCACCACCACATCGATATCCGAAAGATCCGTATCTTGATGCCACACCATACGGGTGGGTTGGTTCAACAATCCCTGCGTCACCCAAGCCACATCGCGATCGCAGTTGGAACCGGGAAAAACGAGAATGCCAAATTTCATATCGCAGTGTGAAATGTCGTCAAAATTTAATCCGTTTGAAGCCCCCAGAATTGGGGGTGTCGGGGGCCACTTCATTCTCGGTTCAAAATTGTCGATGACGACGATGAAAACCGTTGAGGGAAGACAAGAGCAAGGGTTGTTTCCGGTTAAAAATACCTTTTGATTCCGAAAAATCTCCCTCTGCTTCCTCTGCTCCCTCTGCTCCCTCTGCCATTTTTCGGGAGAGAATGAAACAGCCCTGGGGGGTGTCGGGGGGCCTTAACTCGCCGCAGTCGTTGCAGTTTCCGATACCGGAGTCAAGTCGAACCGGTAGGTTTCGATCACCGGGTTGGCGAGGATGCGATCGCAAATTTCGTCCAACTCTCGCTTCGCCTCCTCCTCATTCTCCGCCGTCAGCGTCGCTTCAATATACTTGCCGATTCGGATCTGTTCCACATTTTCATATCCCATCTGCCGGACGCCCGACCGAACCGCCGTCCCCGCCGGGTCCAACACCGAGGGACGAAGGGTGACGTAGATTTTAGCCTGAAATGTTTGTGCCACGGCACTACCTATCCTACCGAACTGACATCCCCCATTATCCCCCACGCCTCGATTTTCCGGAACTTCGGGGGGCGAGAATTTCTAGCAATTTTTACAAAATTCCGCAAGGGACTTGCAACAAATCTTAACAATGCGTTACACTACGTTACGATAGAAAAGCAAACGAGAGATAAACTTATATGACAGTTGCTACAACGACAACCGCATCCTTCTTAGAGCAGATCCAAGTCAAAACCGGACTCGACGATATTTATGATGCCCGAGATCTCTCGGAGGTCGTTTTCCGCACCATGCGCGACCTGATGACCAAAGAAGCAAGCGATCGCATCGCCACCGACCTGGCCAACTCCACCTACCTCTCCGACGCGGAACGCCCGGAAATCATCGCCCTCTGGAAAGACACCAATCCCCTGGTGCGCCTCCTGAGCCGGATGCGTTCCCCCTTCGTCATCGAAGATGATACCTTTATCTTCCGGGTGGAACAGGAAGGCACGATGCCCAAAAACATGGACGGCATCACGGTGATCGGCGTCGTCTTCTCGACCCTGAAAAAAGCCCTCTCCGCCGCCAGCATTCGAGAAATCGGTCAAACGCTGCCCGGTCAAATTCGCGTCATGTGGCAAAACGCCTAGCTTTCACCCGTGTCACAAAATCTTCATCAGGCTGACACAAGTCTGTAACAAGGGGCGAGTATTCTAAAAACAGTAAGCAAGTTTAGTTGCTCGCTCCTCACACCATCATATCTGGACTATCCACCGCCACCGCGTCGGTGGATTTTTTTTTGGCAATTCCCCAGCAGGGGAGGCATGGGGGCAGGGAGGCGGAGGAGGCAGAGGGGGCAGAGGGGGCATCTTACATCAGATTCGTACAACCTCCCCAATCATCTTTAGATGATTTGAGCTATTAGCTTG
>JBNGCR010000038.1:0-35272 GCA_050045915.1 Limnospira sp. | reverse complement strand
GGGAATCAATTCCCAAGCTAATAGCACAAATCCTCTCGCATAGGATTGGGAGTTGCTATATCAACTGCCAACAACTGAGTCCACGCCAGTGTGGACTGGTGCTATTAGCCTTGAAATTCATTTCAAGGCGGGTGATGAACCGCTTGGGAATCAATTCCCAAGCTAATAGCACAAATCCTCTCGCATAGGATTGGGAGTTGATAACAATTGTCGCTCCCCAGTCCACTTGAGTGGACTTTTGCTATTAGCCTTGAAATTCATTTCAAGGCGGGTGATGAACCGTCCTGGCGCCTGCTATATTTGCGATCGCGGATTATTTATTCCCGACTCCCGACTCCCGACTCCCGACTCCCTGACTCGATTATGACTTATCAATATTCGGACAGTCTGATTACTGCAATTTCCAACGTTTTTGCCGAAGCGCGATCGCCTTACGGGGAGAATGCCGGCGCCGCGTTGCAAGATCCGATTACGGATGCATCTCCGGAAGTTCGGGAAATTATCGAGCGGGTGTTGCAGGCGGAACGGGATAAACTCTACATGAAAAATCCCCGCAATATTAACGATGATGTCCTGAAAATTATTAAGGAAGTGGTGCAATGAAGTTGCTGTCGGTTCAACTCTGCAATTTTCGCCAGTTTTACGGGAAAACGCCGACGCTCAATCTGGCTTCGGGGTCGCAAAATACGACGGTGATTCACGGCAACAATGGGGCGGGGAAGACGACGCTATTGAATGCGTTTACTTGGGTGCTGTATGAAAAGTTTAGCGCGGCGTTCGCGGCTTCGGGACAGTTGGTGAATAAGCGATCGCTCGCCGAAGCGGAACCGGGAAAGGCGGTGGGTTGCTGGGCGGAAATTATCTTTGAACACGATAGCAAACGCTACTTGGTGAAGCGGGTTTGTCGCGCTTACAAACAGGACGGGGAGATCGAACAATCCCCCAGCGAACTGTATATGCAGGTGGCGGGGGATGACGGGCGATGGAATTTGCCACCTCAACCGCCGGAGGAGATTATCAACCGCATTTTACCTGTCAGTTTGCACCAGTATTTCTTCTTCGATGGGGAACGGATCGAGCAAATTGTCCGGGACGAAAGAAAAGCGGAAATTGCCGAGGCGACGAAAGAGTTATTGGGGGTGGAGGTACTGAATCGGTCGATCAAGCATTTAAAAGATGCGAGAAAATCCTTGGAATTGGATTTATCAATTATTGGGAATCCGGAAACAAAGAAGTTTTTAAGAGACAAGAAAAAGCTGGAAACTGAAGTTCAGAGTTTGTGCGATCGCCAACAAGAAATCGAAAAGGAGTTGGAACACGAGGGAGAATTAAAGCGGACGTTCAGCGCCCACCTTTTGGACTTGAGTGGGGCGAAAGAGTTGCAGCAACTTCGGTCAGAATTGGAAGCTAAAATAAAGTCAATTCGGGAGGATTTGAAACAGTCTAATCTGGAAATTAATAAATTGCTGTCAACGCGAGGTTATGCGGTTTTTCTATCCGACACGATCGCGGACTTCAAAAACCTGTTTTCCGAACTGCGAGGAAAGGGGGAATTGATGACGGGAATTACCAAGCAATTTTTGGGGGAATTACTCGATCGCCACCAGTGCCTCTGCGGTTCGGAACTCCACGACGGAACCTCGGAACGCGATCGCGTCAAAAGTTGGCTAGAACGCGCCGGAATGGCGGATATCGAAGAGACGGCGATTCGGATGTCTACCCAGGTGGAAGATGTCGATCGCCAAGTTGTCGAATTTTGGGAAAATATCGACCGCCACCAAGCTCTAATTACCCAAAATCGCGCTGAACTCTCCCGCATCGAAACCCGTCTAGACGACATCAAAAAACAGTTGCGAAGTTTCCCGGATGAGGACATTCAAGAACTGCAAAAGCGTCTGGATGACATCGAAACCCGCATCGGCGAATTGAACCGTGAGATGGGATCGAACCGGCAACAAATCGAAACTCTGAAAGCCGAAACCGAAAAAATTGACAAGCAGATTGATCGGCAGCAGATGAACGAAATGAAGCAGTTAGTCGCACAGAGACGCATCGCCGCCACCCAGGACGCGATCGCGCGATTGACGGAAGTCCGCGAACGTCTCGATCGCCAATTTCGCCAGCAGTTGGAAAAACGAGTTCAGAATATCTTTTCCCGAATTTCTTTCACCCCTTACCAACCCCAACTGACGGAAAATTACGAATTAAAATTAATCGAAAATACCGCCGGGGAAGATGCCACCGTCGCCGCCTCCACCGGGGAAAATCAAATCCTCAGTTTGTCGTTTATCGGTGGCATCATCGAAGGGGTGCGGGAGTGGAGTCAGAAAAACACGCTGATGGGACCCGACAGCAGCACATTTCCCATCGTCATGGATTCACCCTTCGGCAGTTTGGACGAAATTTACCGCCGCCAAATCGCTAATATTATCCCCCAGTTGGCGAACCAATTGATCGTGTTAGTCACCAAAACCCAGTGGCGGGGAGAGGTAGCCCAAGAAATCCGCGATCGCGCCGGACGAGAATACGTTTTGGTGTACAATTCTCCCAAGCCGGAGTGTGAGGAAGATGCGATCGAATTGGCGGGAAATCGTTATCCCCTGGTGCGGCGGAGCCCCAATGCGTTCGAGTATACCGAAGTGGTGGAAGTGGAACCGGAATTTTGATAAAAAAATGTAGGGGCAAGCCTCTGTGCTTGCCCCAGAACACAGCCCCCACCAATTCTCATCAAAAATTACAATATTTGTGAAAAAATTTTAAAAATTTGGGGCGATCGCTTGACTTTTGTCAAAATTTTGGTATCATTTTTATATAATGGAAATCTGTGCATTTTTTTATTTTTTGCATCCACTTCCATTATGAAGCCTAATGTCAATATCATACCGAAAGTAGTCGCTCCTTGTCAACCCTTTTTTCGAGGCAAATTTGACATCTGCGATGTCAAATTTGATTGTATCAAACATTATCAATTGTCAATTATTAAAAATATGGTCTTAATTCTCACTTCCGAACACCTCGAACAAATCCGCAGCCACGCCGAACGGACCTATCCCCGAGAATGTTGCGGGTTGCTGATGGGGCGCCTCGCCGGGGACGATCGCAAAATCCTCGCCGAAGTCCGGCCCGTCGAAAACGCCTGGGGTGAGACGGCGGCGGAGTCCTTCCAAGAGATCGAAACGGCCAAAAACCCCCTCACCACGCAAGAACTGCGGTTCACCATCGCCCCGGAAGTGCTCATGCAGGCCCAGCGGGAAGGGCGCGATCGCAACCGGTCCATCATCGGCATCTACCACTCCCACCCGGACCACCCCGCCGCCCCCTCAGAATTCGATCGCCGCTGTGCCTGGGCGGAATATTCCTATATCATCGTTTCAGTGGAAGGGGGGAAAGCCGCAGACCTGAAAAACTGGAGTCTCGATGCGGACTGCCAGTTCCAACTTGAAGAAATGATAAGTTGTGAAGCCATCGGGGACGCGGGGGATTATCATATATATCTTTGACTGCAAACCTGAGAGGGGCGATCGAACCCCCTACACTTGAAAGTATTTCCCTTGCGCGAATTGCCATGCTAAATCCGAATCTGGAAGAAATCCAGTTACAGCGAGACGAATATGAGCGCTACTCCCGCCACCTGATTTTGCCAGAAGTCGGGTTAGACGGGCAGAAGCGCCTGAAAGCCGCCAGCGTCCTGTGCATCGGTACAGGCGGGCTCGGTTCCCCCCTGCTGCTGTACCTGGCCGCGGCGGGAATCGGCCGGATTGGGATCGTCGATTTCGACGTGGTGGACACCTCCAACCTGCAACGCCAGGTCATCCACGGCACCTCCTGGGTCGGCAAGCCGAAAATTGACTCGGCGAAAAACCGCATTTTGGAGATCAACCCCAACTGCCAGGTGGAATTGTACAACACCCGCCTGAGCTCCGAAAATGCCCTGGATATCGTCAAATCCTACGATGTGGTCGTGGACGGGACGGATAATTTCCCCACCCGGTACCTGGTCAATGACGCCTGCGTGTTGCTGGACAAACCCAACGTCTACGGTTCCATCTTCCGGTTCGAGGGACAGGCGACCGTCTTCAACTACGAGGGCGGGCCGAACTACCGGGATCTTTATCCCGAACCCCCGCCCCCCGGAATGGTTCCCTCCTGCGCCGAAGGGGGCGTTTTGGGGATTCTGCCCGGTATCATCGGGGTCATCCAGGCCACGGAGACGATCAAAATCATCCTCGGAAAGGGACGCACCCTCAGCGGTCGGCTGTTGCTGTACAATTCCCTGGACATGACCTTCCGGGAGTTGAAACTACGGCCCAACCCGGAACGGCCCGTCATCGAAAAGCTGATCGACTACGAACAGTTCTGCGGCATTCCCCAGGCCCGACAGGAGGAAGCCCAGCAGGCCGGGGCGATTCCCGAAATGACGGTGAAGGATTTGAAGGCCCTTCTCGACAGCGGCGCGGACGATTTCGTGTTGATCGATGTCCGCAACCCCAACGAGTACGAAATCGCCCAAATTCCGGGGGCGGTGTTGATTCCCCTGCCGGATATCGAACGGGGTGAGGGGGTCGAAAAGGTGAAGGGACTCCTCAACGGCCACCGTCTGATCGCGCACTGCAAAATGGGCGGGCGATCGGCCAGGGCCTTGGGCATCCTCAAGGAAGCGGGTATCGAAGGGGTGAACGTCCAGGGCGGGATTACCGCCTGGAGTAAGGAAGTCGATCCTTCGGTTCCGCAGTATTAATTTAAGATGTGGGGTGTGGGAATTGTAGGATTTGAAATTCCCCCCCCGCTTTCTACTGGCTCGATTTTTTCACTTTCAACCCTCATCGGAGTCCCTAGAAATAATCGACTGGCTGCACTTCAAACCGGGCGACTCAATTCTAGCAGTGCGCGCTCGTATAGTTACAAAACCTATAAAAGGGAGTCGGGAGTAGGGAGTCGGGAGTAGAGAGATTGATCATTCCCGGCGTGTAACCACGCCAGCACTCGTTGCTATAATATCGCCATTTCTCCCGATGGCAAAGTCTATCTAGAACCCGCCCCAAAACCCGCCAAAATTGATGTCCGCACCTGATCCGGTTGTCTCTACAATCCGGACAGAAAACCCGTTTCTCTAGCCGAAATGGAAAAAGCGATCGCTGAGGGTGCAGGAGAATCGATGTAAAAGGTTTGGATACCAATGTAATCGTCCGTTTTCTAGTCCGGGTTTCTAGGGGAGATTTGGGTGGGGGTTGAGAGATATGGGTAGAAAGCCGGTTTCTAGCACCAATGAAAAACCCCCTCGCCTCAGCAAAGGGGGAAGAAAAAGACAGAAATTGACAATTGATAATTGATAATTGTCAATGATCACTTATCCTCGACATCCCAATTAATAATTGAAGGTGTCGTCGCCATCGTCGATCGCCTCGCTGCCGCCACCCACGGCGACCAGATCGATCTGTTGCCGGTAGTAATCCACGCTCTTGACCTGGACTTCGACGTTATCGCCGAGGCGGTACTGGTTGCGGTTCTTGCGGCCCACGAGAGTCTGTTGGCGGGAACGGTACTCGTACCAGTCATCCTTGAGGGAGGAGACGTGCACCAACCCTTCCACCCGCAGGGTCGAGCCGCCGGGGTATTCCACCTCGATTTCGACAAAGAAGCCGTAGGACTGGACGCCGGTAATCAGGCCCACGAAGGTCTGGCCGGTGCGTTCCTTCATGAATCCGGTTTTCTTCAACCCCTCCAAATCCTCTTCCGCGTCTGCCGCCACGCTTTCCCGTTCGCTGAGGTGGACGACGAGTTGGGCGAACTGGCTTTCGAGGTCGTGTTGCAGGTCGGGGGGGAGGACGTTCCAGGTGATTTTACCCTCGCAGGAGGAGTGGTTGAGGTTAACCCGTTCTTTCGATCGCGTCGAACGGCGATCGCGGCCTTCCTCGAAAACGGCCTTCAAAACCCGGCAAATCTGCAGGTCTGAATAGCGGGAAATCGGCGAGGTGCAGTGAGTGTAGGCCTGCAGTGCCAAGCCGAAGTGGAATTTGGGCGCGGTGCTGTAAACCGGGGGCTTGAGGCTGTCTTCCAACAGGTAGGTCAGCACCCGTTCGGCCCGGGAGTTTTTCAGGTCTTCGGTGAAGTTGCGGAAGTCGAGGGGTTGCACGTCTTCCTCGTCCTCCAAATACAGTTCGCAGCCCAGATGGGTGGAGAGTTTCACCAACTCGGCGACGTCGGCGGGGTCGGGGGCGGGTTGCACCCGGAAAATGGCGGGGACGGCGAGGGATTGCAGTTGGGTGGCGACGACCTGGTTGGCCAGGACGAGCAGTTCGGACATCATCGCCTGGGCCGTCAACTTGTTGCCGGAGATCATCGGCCCGAGTTCCCCCTCGTCGTTGAAGTGACAGTGGGTGTCGGGGAGGTTGAGCTCGAAGGCGCCCCGGGCTTCCCGCATCTGTCGCGCGGCCCGACTCACTTCTAGGAGGTCTTCGAGGAGGGCGTTGGGTTCGGAGGAGTCGCCGTCCAGGATGCTTTGGGCTTCCCGGTAGGTGAGTTGTTGATCGACGCGGACGACGCTGGGTTGGATTTCGTATTCCAAAATTTGCCCGGTGGGGCCGAGGTCGATCAGGATGGAGAGGGCGAGGCGGTCTTCCCCCGGGATCAGGGAGATGCGATCGCAACTCAGGGACGGGGGCAAAATGGGGATGAATTTATCCGCCAGATAGATCGCAATTCCCCGGCGTCGGGCTTCGCGATCGAGGGCCGTGTCCGGGGTGACGTAGTGGGCGGCGTCGGCGACGTGGATGGCCAACTTCCAGTTGCCGGATTTGGTCTGTTCCAGGCTGAGGGCGTGGTCGATGCTGTACTGGGCGGGGAGATCTTCTTCCTTGAGGACAGAAAACTCGGGGTTGCCCAAGTCGGGGAGGAAGGAGAGGGTCGGTTTGTCCCGCAGGTCGAGGCGGTTTTTGAAGTCCGCCGGTTTCAGGGTGAGGGCGAGTAGGGCTTCGGCCTCCTGTCGGACGTTTTTAGAAAACGATCGCGGCAAATCGTGCTTGCAGCAGACGATATCCAGGTCTTCGGCCTCTTCGGCGTCGGAACCGAGAACCTGCACCACCCGGCCGACGGGGCGGTGGATGCCGAGGGGGTAGCGGACGACTTCGACGTGGACGAGGTGATCGACGGCGCCGGCGAGTTCTTCCGGCGGGTTGACCAGGTTCATTTCAAAGAGTAAGCGATCGTCGAGGGGGAGGGCTCGATAGCCTTTTTTGGTCTGTTTGACCCGGGCTAAAACCGAGGGGTTGGCCCGCTCCAGAATTAGGTAAACTTCGCCTTCCGGGGAGCGCCGGCGGGAGCCTTCTTTGATGATTTTAACCAGGACGCGATCGCCGTTCCAGGCGGTGCTCAGGTGGCTTTCCCGGATGTAGACATCTTCGGCGCCTTCGGCATCTTGGATGGCGAAGCAGAACCCTTTACTCGAACAGCGCAATTTGGCTTCGACGATGCCCTCCTGATCCGCTCGCCGGTAACGGCCCTTGTCTTTTTCCAAGATGCCGATCCGCTCCAAGGCGTCGATGGCGATCTGAAATTTTCGCAGACTCTCCTCATCGGAGGTCAGTTTTTTTTCCAGTGCCTTGGGAGCCACTAATTTGTCTTCCGTGAAATTGGCTAACAGTGTAGCGATTGAAAATTCCATGCAGCGATTTTTCCTTCGTTATCTCGATAGGTATATAGCAATGAGAAGCGAGTGTATTAACAGTTGGGAGCGGGGCAGAAATTTTGAAACCCTGATAGAAAAGCGATTTCCAATTCCGACTCCCGACTCCCTAATACCGACTCCCCTCGCTTCAGCGCTATAGTTGGGTCGGACGCGACTCCCGCCACTGTCGGTTGCAGCCCGTTTTCGACGACTCACTTCCATCGACTCACCTCACCTGTCCCGCGTCCGGACGGCGGGTTCGGATTCTCGAGTTCCACCTCGAATCTGGCCTCGGTACCATTGAAGTGGTCGGACGGACGGCGTTCGGAATCTGCGGATGTCAGACCGGTGCGAACCGAACTGGGAGTTCGCGCCAAACCGGGTGCGGGCACGGCCGCGCCTGATGGCTTGGATGGCGGAGAATCCGCGTGCCCGTTTGAGTCCGGGGAGATGGGTTCCCGACGGAACCGCCAGATTGTCACCCCCGGGGGCGGGAATTCGCGATCGCAATTGGGTTGACCCCGGCCACCTGAAGTTGAGATTCGAGTCCGGATTCTAAACGCCAACAGACACTCCGGTTGTTTCCTTTACTCTCGACACCCATCGGTTTTGAGAGACAGTGATACAATTGAGAGCGATCGGCAACCTCTGCGGAGAAAATGCCAGGGGTGGGAGTTCAAACCTGCACGGCATCTCCTCTTGTCAGTCCAGCGCAGATGCCCGATGTCATTGGCTCAGACCGCAGGGTGAAAAAGGGTTCAAGTGGCAGACGGGCTGCGTAGGCGACCACATTTTAATTTAGTATATCGTAAGTTTAGGACAGATTATGCTTGCTCAATTTAGAGCCCGCTATCCCGCCGGAGGACTGGTCTCGGAATTGCTCGTCATTCGGGACGGCCAGTTTATCGTCCGCGTCTTGGTACTTTCGGGCGGGGTGACGTTGGCTTCGGGACTGGCGACGGCGGAAACCCTGGAGGCGGCGGAGGATCGGGCCAGGGAGCGGGCGCTGCAGGCGTTGGGCATGGGGGCCGTTTCGGATTTGCCCAAGGCGGATTTGCCCAAATTGGAGGCGCTGCCTTCTCCCCCAGAGGAGATTAGGGAAAATCGGATCTCGCCTCCGTCGGACTTTCCCGACGAATCGACACCGAGGGCCGAAACCGAACCGGCCGAAGCCCCGCCCATGCCTTCCGACGACTGGCTTTCGGCTACCTATCTCAACAAACCCCAACCTTCCGATGCGGCCGGTGGCGGACGAAAAACCTCTCTCCCCCCCCTCCCGACCCATGAGAACGAAGCAAAACCTGCCTCGGATAGTTATCCCATCCAGGAAGAATTCCCGCCGCCGTCGATTTCTAAACCTCCCCACAAGACGAGTCTGGGGGCGATCGAATCTCCCGATTTGTCTTCGGATATCGCCAAAACGGATATCGAGTTGAAGCGGCTCGGCTGGACGACAAAGCAGGGACGGGAATATCTCCTGAACACCTACGGGAAGGTATCCCGCAGTCACCTCAGCGAGGAAGAATTGCTCGATTTCCTCCACTACCTCGAATCCCTCGACACCCCTCCACAGGGAGGGAGTCGGGAGTCGGGATCGAGAAATTGATAATGATCAATTATCAATTGTCAATTATCAATTCTCGACGGGGTTGGAGGCTGAAGGACGGCGGTTGATCACCTGATCGATGAGGCCGTAATCCACCGCATCTTGGGCGGACATGAAGAAATCGCGCTCCGTATCCTCTTCGATGCGGGACAGGGGTTGTCCCGTGTGGGCGGCGAGGTTTTCGTTCAACTGCTTTTTCAGATAGAGGATCTCTTTGGCCTGGATCTCGATATCCGTCGCCTGTCCCTGGGCACCGCCCAGGGGTTGGTGGATCATGATTCGGGAGTGGGGGAGGCTGTAACGCTTGCCCTTGGCCCCGGCACTGAGCAGGAAGGCGCCCATGCTGGCCGCGAGTCCCAGACAGACGGTGCAGACGTCGGGGCGGATGTGGTTCATGGTGTCGAAGATTCCCAAACCGGCGTTGACGCCGCCGCCGGGGGAGTTGACGTAGAGGTAGATATCTTTTTCGGGGTCTTCCGCATCCAAAAACAGGAGTTGAGCCACGATCAGGTTAGCCAGGTCGGAGTTGACTTGGCCCCCGAGAAACACGATGCGATCGCGCAACAGTCGGGAGTAAATGTCAAAGGCGCGTTCCCCACGGCCCGATTGTTCGATAACGGTTGGAATCATATCACCTGCTCAACTGATTTAACATTTTTTGATTTTATCGCGGTTCTCGGCGGTTGGGTTCCCGATGTCGCGTGCTATAGCAATCGGGAGTCATGTGAAAATCTTCTGGCCCCCAAACCCCCAATACTGGGGGCTTTGAGCCGCTCAAATTTTCACGAATCATTTCACACTGCTATAGATTCGTATCGATCCCCTTAAAAAGGGACTTTTAAACCTCAATTGTACCTCATCAGCTTGAGAAACGCTATATTCATTGATTTTTACCTGGATTTTTAATCGAGTTGCCGGAGTGGCGATCGCACCTATTCTTCCTGGCGATAGCGCACCAAACCTTCTCTCAGTGAAATAATGATATCAAAATCAAAACGAGTCAGAAAATCCATGCCCAGCAAACCCTGAACAAATGCTCCCGATGGCAAGTCATGAGCAACTATTGGGAAGCGATCGACACGCCGACCAAAACAGCTAAACCAAGGGGCAATAATGACGGGTGCTGTCATCATTCCTTGAGGTGTCATTATTCTCTCCTGGCGATCGCTAACTTCACCACCGATTGCTGTCAAGATACTCGTTCGCAATACAGTATAACTCGATCCGGTATCCACTAATAACCTGACTTGTTTTGTCTTTTCATTGTCACCGATAGCACCCCTCGAAATTAGCAAATTGCCGTATCTATAAAGCCGATAAATTCTATCAGACATTACATCAAGCCCGGTTATTGAGTCAGAAAACAATTGAAAATCCGGATTTGTTGGAAATAAACTCTCGGCAGGGGCGAAAACTTTTTCGCCCCGACTCGCCCAAATTATTGGAAGATGATTGGGTCATTTGTGCGGTGACAAAACCGGATCTGATATCAAAACATAACTGCGTAATCGTCCGGCACAGGCCCGGTATATTCGATCGCCACACAAGGAACATGGTTAAACTCAAACATCGCCTCATCGATCGCATCCCGGTCGGGAGAGTGAGCCAACAATTTTCCCTCGATGAGGTCGAAATTATCGTTAGTCTTTGGGTCGGCAATCAGCACCCACTCCTTCGGATAAAGTTTGCAAATTTCTTCAAATTTTAAGACGCGATCGCTCGAAACTTCCAGAGTTTTTCGATTGTGTTCGGTTTCAGAATCCATGATTTTATGAGTTGGTTGAATGACCGTCAGATTGAGCCGTGTTAAGAAATGGAATGTAAAGTCTACGGGTTGACATTTTATAGGATAGCACAGGCAAGATGCCTGTGCTACCAAAGTGGCGGGAGTTGTAAGAGGAACGCACCTCGCCCTCTGACTAAACTTTGAGAAACCAGCCGCGTCGGTACATGATAAATGCGATCGCCCACCAAAAAACGACCGTCGCCACCGCAAATAATAGCGATCCGTTCAGCGGTCCGGCGAGAGAAACGAACCATGTTTCGTAAATCCAGGTTTTCAAATTGGGGGCATCCGGCCCCTCGCTGACGGGGATAGAAATCAGAAATCGGGCGACAAATCCCGAAGCCACAAACAGGAAAATCGGATTCATCCCCATCATTTCAAAGGGCTTGCCCCACCGTTGCCAATTTTTGATTTCGATCGCCCAATAACAGGCCGCCAATAACAGCAACACCCAACCCGCCGTCGCCACCACATAGGAGCTCGTCCACAGGGCTTTATTGATGGGAAATAACGGGTTCCAAAGGGAGCCGACAACTAATGAAATTAAACCAAATATGAGAAAATTGATGGCGGTTCGCGGCTTTTGGGGTTGGGTTTTCAACCAGTCGCCGGCGACATAACCCGCCAGGACGGTGACGGTGGCGGGAAGGGTGCTGAACAGTCCTTCTGGGTCGTAGGGACCACCCCGCCAAAGGTGATCCGCCCCCAAAATTATCCGGTCTAAAAAGGCGGCGAAATTGCCCTCGGGGGAGAGATCTCCGGCGCCGTAACCGGGGACGGGAATTAGGGTCATGGCGGCCCAATAACCTAGCAAAATGAGGATGGAAACGCCCCACAGCCACCGCCGGGACAGGTTCAAAACGGCGATCGCGGCCAATCCGTAGGCAACTGAAATTCGTTGCAATACGCCCATAATGCGGAGGGTTTCTAGGTCATAGTTGGGAAATCCATTCATCAGTAATCCCAATAAAAATAGCAGCAGACACCGCCGCAAAATCCGGACGTAAAGCGATGGCGGGACGGGTTTTTCGGGGGGTCGGTTTTCTTTGACGTATTTCGAGAGGGAAAATGCGATCGCCACCCCGACGATAAATAGAAAGCTGGGAAATACCAGATCCGTTGGGGTTAACCCGTGCCATTTGGCGTGTTCTAAAAAAGGGTACATGGAATTCCAACTGCCGGGGTTGTTGACGAGGATCATCGCGGCGATCGCGATTCCCCGAAACACATCGAGCGAGATCAGACGCATGGTTTTTGTTTAATTAGTTGATGATTAAATATCAAATCCGGATAGTCATAATATCAAATCCGATTGAATAGCCACACCGCTTGGGAATCAATTCCCAAGCTAACAGCGCAAATCATCTGAAGATGATTGGGGAGTTAATGTAACCAAACAACCAGATCTGATATCATAAATATCTCGTTTTTTGAGACAAGAGTCAATCGGCAAGAAGCAAAAAATTTACTTGATCGTTGTTGCGCTTTAGCGCTTTCTTTCAGTGCCGCAAAATGAGAATTTTTTAATAGTTTGAACAGTCCGAAATTTGAACCACTTCAGGCACAGAGGAACACAGAGAGAATGTTTCCCAACCTAAATATATGCTGCTATATGGAGTAAGGCTTGGATGGGGTGTTGGGGGAGAAAGCCTCCGAAGCGTTTGACTTGCGATCGGCAGGAGTAACCCGTCGCTAATATTTGTTGATTGTTGGAAATTTCGGCTATCTTTCGGCCCCAACTCATATTATAAATGCCTTGAGAATTGGCGTAGTGTTCGGCTTTGTGGCCGTAAATTCCCGCCATCCCACAGCAACCCGTGGAAATCGGGTGTAAATCTAATCCCATTTTTTTAAATATCTGCTGCCACTGGGATTGAGAATCGAGAACCGCCGTTTTTTCGGTGCAGTGTCCGAATATAAAATAGGGTTCTGTCGAGGAAAGTTGCGGGAGGCGATCGCACCGTTCGAGTAGAAATTCTTGCAGTAGTTGAATTTTCGGTAGCGGTTCGGAAATTCCGAGGGTTTTGGGGTATTCGTCCCGGTAGGTGAGGACGATGCTGGGTTCGATTCCGACAATTGGAAGTCCGAGTTCGCCTAACTGGCGGAGAAGGGGGGCATTTTGGCGGGCGATCGCACTAAATTCTCGCAAAAATCCTTTGACGTGGAGGGGTTTGCCACTGGGGAAAAAGGGCGGGATGTAGACGGTGTATCCGAGTTGGTTTAGAAAATCGTAGGTATCTAAAACCAGTTGGGATTCGTAAAAGCTGGTAAAGGCATCCTGCAACAATATTATACTATTCTGTTTTTCGGTATCTGTCAAACGAGACAGGCGATCGCGATCCCACTCGGGAACGCTTCTCTCCCGCAATCCTTCGCGGAGGGTGGGGAAACTGGCGACGGGGGGATCAACCATGTTTAACAGGGTTTTGGTCGCGGTTTTGGCGATGCTATTTTGTGTCAAAGTATTGACGAGTTTCGGATTTATCGATTGCCAGCTTGACAGGATTTCAATATTTGCGATAAAATAGTCTCGTATCGGTCGAAAATAGCGGGTGTGGTAGAGGTTCAGAAACTTGGATTTCATGTCGGGAATATCGACATGAATCGGACACTGACTCGCGCAGGCTTTGCAGGACAGACAGCCCTGCATCCCTTCATATACTTGATGGGAATAGTCCGGATCTCCCCGCCATTTCTTGACCGTATTCCAGAACCGGATCGCCGGAGGAGCGGGGGTTTCCGGGTTTTCGGTTTGGCTGTTGGAGAGTTGCCGCAGCCACTCTCGCAGCAGACTCGATCGCCCTTTTGGAGAGTGGATGCGATCGCGGGTGACGCGGTAGGACGGACACATTACGTCATCGGGATCGAAGTTGAAACAGGCGCCGTTTCCGTTGCAGTTGAAGGCGCCTTCGTAGGTGGTGCGATCGCCCGAATTGACTTGGCGATCGAAGTGTCCCCGCATCGGAGATTCCAGCTTGACAACGGTATCGTTGCTGTCGATAGGGGTGACAATTTTGCCGGGGTTGAGTCGGTTGTCGGGGTCGAAAATTGCTTTGATCTGTCGCAAAGCATTATATAATTCTTCGCCGAAAAATTCCGGGGTATATTCGCTGCGGAAACCCTTGCCGTGTTCCCCCCACATCACGCCGCCATATTTGCGGACTAAAGCCACGACGCGATCGGACAATTCCCTCACCAACGCCTCGTCCTGGGGACGCTTCAGATCCAACGCCGGACGGACGTGAAGACAGCCGACATCCACATGGCCGTACATTCCATATTGTAGGTTATATTCTGCCAGTAAATCCCGAAATTCTCGGATGTAGTCGGCGAGGTGGACGGGGGGGACGGCGGTATCTTCGATAAAGGGGATTGGTTTGCGATTGCCGGGTTGATTTCCCAGCAGTCCCGCACCCTTACTCCGCAGTTTCCACAGGTTGGCAATTTCCCGGCTATCTCGGGCGAGGTAATATCCCGTTACGCCCTCCAAACCGTCATTTATTTTATCACAAATTTCGTTAACTTTAATACCAATAATTTCCGGAGTCTCGCCGACGAACTCGACCAAATTGATCGTCCCGGTTTCGGGAATAAAATCTTTGACATCGTGGTAAATTTCGTCCCCTTTCGCCAAGTTTAAAATCGTCTCGTCGATGGTTTCGATCGCCGCCGGTTCCGACTCCAACAAATTCATCGCGTCCCGCAAGGCATCCTCGAAACTTTGATAGTGGATAACCAGCAGTTTTTTGGCTTGGGGAATGGGGGTGAGTTTCAGTTTGGCTTCGGTTATCATTCCCAGGGTTCCTTCTGAGCCCGTCAACAAGTAATTGAGGTTGAAGGTTTGGTTATTGTCAGAGTAGACTTTCGCCAAATTGTAACCCGTCATGAATCGGGTCATTTTCGGGAAGACTTCGGCGATTTTATCTTGGTTTTCAGCGAGGATGCGATCGACGCGATCGTAAATTTTGCCCACCCGTCCGGGTTGCCCTTTGAGGTGATTTAACGTATCGCGATCGACGGGTTTTGAACAGCTTTCGGTTCCGTCCGGCAACACCCAATTTAACGCCAAAATATGCTGGCTGGTTCGCCCGTATATTCGCGATCCTTTTCCGCAGGCGTCCGTATTGATCATCCCCCCGATTGTCGCCCGGTTGCTGGGGGCGAGGGAGGGGGCAAAAAAGACGCCGTGGGGTTGTAAAATGGCGTTGAGTTGGTCTAAAACTACCCCCGGTTGAACGCGAACCCATCCTTCTTCTATATTAATTTCTAGGATGCGGTTCATGTGTTTGGAACAGTCGATAATAATGCCGGGGGAGAGGGATTGTCCGTTGGTTCCCGTCCCGCCTCCTCGGGGAGAAAAGGTGATGTTTTTGTAGCGATTTTGGCGGGCGAGTTTGAACAGGGAAACGAGATCTGCGGGGGTTTTGGGGTAGACGACACCTTTGGGGAGGATTTGATAAATGCTGTTGTCCGTGGCGGTGACGAGGCGGGTGGCGAAGTCGCCACGAATGTCTCCGGAAAAGGGGGTTTTTTCGAGTTGATATAAAAAATCGAGATAGTCCGGGGTTGGGGTTTCTTCGGGTATCAGGGGGGGAATCATAGGCTACTGGGCGATCGCAATTCCGATTGATATAGCAGTGTGAAATGATGAGTGAAAAATTGATTGACTCAAAGCCCCCAGTATTGGGGGTTTGGGGGCCAGACAATTTTACAAATGGTTTCCGATTGATATAGCAGTGTGAAATGATGAGTGAAAAATTGATTGACTCAAAGCCCCCAGTATTGGGGGTTTGGGGGCCAGACAATTTTACAAATGGTTTCCGATTGATATAGCAGCCATGACGCTTAGGACTGTTCTGCCAATTTAAACCCGCCTTGAAATGAATTTCAAGGCTAATAGCAAAAGTCCACTCAAGTGGACTGGGTTAGAGCATAACTGTCCCAATCGCTTTGGCCGTTGCTATATTATAGTGCGATCGCTCCCTCGAATTTGCGGTTGTCAATGGGAGAGTCGCCGAGGTCAGCAAATCATGACGCGGCGGGCGATCGATCCCCCTCAATCCCCCTTGAAAAGGGGGGACTTTGACTTCTCAACTGTATCTCAAAATTGTCCCCTATTCCATCAGCCCTTTAACTATGCAATTGAACTTCCCGGCATACTTTGGTATTAAAGCATCCAATCCGATTCTGAAAATAGCACATCATTGTTTCGCCATCATTCTTGACAGAAGACGATTTTTTGGATATAACCATAGTATTAATTTGGCCATCATATTTAGTTTAAGGGGTCGTTTTGGATTGAAATTTAATACAAATTATGTTAAATTTTGATAGCCAAGCAAACATAAATGTAGCTCTCATGTCTTCTCAAACATTTATAGCATCGGATAATTCAGACATAAATGAGACTCAGCGTCTCCAGGCTAACGTACTGAAACTGATTTCGATCCTCACTCTTATCATTGTTCCCATACTCTGGGGTAATGATGCTTGGCTTCTCCGCTTTGTCCATCCCATCGATCGCATTGGTTATCCGGCTTTGATATTGGCATTTGGGAGCGTCCTGATACTCCTCCAGTGGAATGTAGACAAGTATTATACGCTGGCCGCATTTTTGGGAGTTGGCACGTTTGCGCTGCATATGGGGGCATTTCTGCAAAACTTTCTCTACGGGCAAAAGGTCATGTTGTTGGCCGCTTCAAGCAGCAGTCTCCAGTGGTTTCCTTTAGTCTATGTATTGTTATTTCTATTTCTGGAGCATCGCTACGCCCGCGTCATTTCAGTGATATTTTATTTATCTTTTTTTATTCCTCTGTGTATTTACAGTTGTAGGGACTGGCAAACATTGAGTCAATGCGAATTGTTTCCCCTGTACCTGCAAATTGCTGCCGGTCATCCTTTTTATATTCTTGCCCTTTCTTACATTGAACTGGTGCAGCGGAAGCTGGCCCAAGCCAGTGTCAAACTCAGGTCTGTGGAAACTGATGCAATGAGTGACTATCTCACGGGGATTCCCAATCGCCGCGCTTCGACGGCGGTTTTGCATAAAGCGATTGAAAATAATACCAAACGCGGCACGAAAACTACCGTCATGCTGTTCGATATTGACCATTTCAAGCGCGTTAATGATACCTTCGGTCATGATGTCGGCGATGAAGTGTTGATTGCCTTCACGACTCTCATTAAAAATCATATTCGCAACGACGATACTTTGGGACGTTGGGGCGGGGAAGAATTTATCTTAATTTTGCCGAACGCGGGTTCTGAAAAGGGGCGGATACTATCGAATCGGCTGTGCAATGTCGTCGCAAAACACTCGTTTGTGACCGTCGGCAAGGTGACGACCAGCATCGGAATTTCCATCTCGCAACCCGACGATACTGTAGAAACTTTGGTGAAGCGGGCGGACGTGGCATTGTATGATGCGAAACAGTCCGGACGCAATCGGGCGGTGTTATCTTAGATATTGCACTTCTATGACAGTGTGAAATCTATAGGAAAACTGATTATCCGAACTTGATATCAGGGGGGTTAGGACATCTGAAAATCCCGGAACTGTCCGATGATGGGCAATTCGCCCTTGCTGATTGCTGAAAGCCTGTCCTGAGCTTGCCGAAGGGCTGACTGCTGATGGCTATAACGTGATATCTACGAACCCGATTTGGGTTGTGGCGGCTGTTTTTTCTGTGGATTCAGGGTATTGACAATACTTTCGGCGATATAGCTAGACAGCAGGCGTTCTCCCGCCGGAGTGTAGTGGCAACAATCATCGATATACATGATTTCCGGTGTGTTGTCGAGGGCTTTTACCCCATTAAAAACCGTCACGCCGGCGGCTTGCAACTCCGGAATGCGATTCAATAATAGCGGATACCCAACTTCGATCGCATCGCCGTAGGGACTATCATCGCTGAAGGCAACTTCGCGTTCTTCTTCGCTGTAGACGCGATCGGTGGGATAATATTGGTTGGGTTGGATGACGTGAAAATAGGGGATATTTTGGGCGGACAAGATTTGACTCATCAGCGTCGATGTTTTGACCCAATTATTGATAATTTTTTGTAATGCTTCCGGTTCGGGCAAGGGGGATTCTTGCTGATAAAATAAAAAGACGCTGCCTTCCCCTTCTTCGTCGGGGTTTTGTTGATATCTTTGAAATCGTTTCACGTCCCGGCGGTAATCTTGAATGAGTCGCCGGACGTGGAGGGAGTTGAGGGTGTGGCAGGATGCCAGGTTGCAATCTTTTAAAGTGGCGATCGCGTCATTAATTCTCGGCTTCGTTTCCTTGATTTTTAAGAGTGTTTCTAATGCTTTTGTGGATAAATTGTTATTCGCCAGACTCGTCAGCGGTTCGATGTGGGCCGCACTCGGCATCATCAAGTCCAATTTGCGATCGTTGTTGACGTTGGACAGGGCAATTTCGTTGAAGCCGTCGATATTAACTACCATGTCGAAGACTTGACCGACCGACAGCATATAATTTAAAATCAGAAGTTGCTGGGGTTGTTTGTATCCCCCCGTCGCGAAGGACAGAATGATAATTTCTTTATCTTTTAATTCCGGAATCTGCTTCAGTTTGGTTTCTAAAATTTTATTCTGAATTTCAAATATGGAATAGTTAGAGGCAACAGAACCGCCAAAAACGCCGACAATATATTGATTCTCGTTGGTTTTGACGAACGGATAGTCGTAGGGCGAAATAAATCCATAATTGTTGTACATGAACCCCGGACGAAAATCCGGCCCCGGCTTTTGAACGTAGCCGAAAAAGGGATGCAGTCGTTCCACGACCGACAGTTCCATTCTCATCCCTTCCAAATTTAATCCCAAATCTTGGCTGGTTTGGGGCCGTTCCCGCGTGTAGAAAAACTGATTGTTGCGGATAAAATAAAACGCCAACGAACCGAGTTCGAGAAATACCGCCAACATCACCAGGTTGACGAGGGCGATTTTGACCCATTCTTTAATGTGCTTGATGTCAATTTTATTCATGATTGAAATCAAAAAAAATTATTGACTTGACTTCAGTTTTTCGCCCACAGATTGTCCAATATATTCTGTAAATATCTCTTGTCCTTTGGGGTTATAATGACAGCAGTTATCCCGATAAACACTTTCTTTTTCTTCATCGAAAACGGTGACAGCATTGATGACATTAATGCCGGAATTTTGCAAGGTTTCTACTCGCTCTAATAGGCGAGGATAGCCTTGTTGAACACCTTCGAGGTAGGGTGTATTGACAAACAGGTTTTTTTCTTCTGCGGTAAAGGTTCGTCCGGTGGGGTGGTATTGATTGGGTTGGATAACTTGGAAGTAAGGAATATTTCGAGCCGACAAAACTTGATGAATCATTTGGGAAGAAGTTGCCCATAAGTCAACCATTTGATCGAAAGCGATCGCATCTCCCAAAACTTCTTTATTATTCGGCATGGAAATCAGGCTATTTTCGAGGCTATTATCATTTTTTTTCAAGTTGAGTTGCAATTCTTCCAACTCAGAAATCTGTTCTTTATACTGTTTAAGAAGGCGGTCAACTTGATAGGAACTCAGGGCGTAACAGGATGCCAAATTGCAGTTTTCTAATTGTTCGACCTGCGCCAGCAGTTTCTCTTTTGTTTTCGTGATATCGGCGATCGCCATAATAACGGGAAGGCTCGTATTTGCCAACGCCGTCAGCGGTTGAACGTGCTGGAAACTGGGCATGGAAATGGGGATAGCGGCTGCATTATTGAAGGGTGGGAGGGCAACTTCATTGAAGCCGTCAATATTGAGAATCAGGTCGAATTCCTGCCCGATAGAGAGAAAATAATTGAGAATCAATAACTGTTGGGGCTGTTTGTAACCCCCGTGGGCAAAGTTTAAAATAATAAACTCTTTATTCGCCAGTTCGGGAACGGATTTGAGTTGTTGAATTAATGTGGTCGTTGCCCCCTTGTTGACGACTTCATTGTTGGCGACATCCACGGCTACAGAGCCACCAAATATCCCGATAATGAACTGATTGTCATTGGCTTTCTGAAACGGATAGTCGTAGAGGGTGAAGAAACCGTAATTGTTGACTTTCAAACCGAACTGATTTTCGCCGAAAGCTCCCGGCTTTAATACATATCCAAAATAGGGCTGGAACCGCTCATAGATCGCCTCCCGTTCCTCGCCATCCTCTCGCGTCCGGATGCCGGCTTGTTGCAAGACTTCCCGGGCTTCATTTTGGGTGCGATCGCGGCTATAAATCAACCGCCCTTCCGTTATCAAATAAAACAGCAGCGGCACCCCCTCCAACACCAGCAGGATGAGGGCAAAATTGATCGCGAAAACCTTGAGAACTTGCCGACTATTTTTCAGGTTTTTCATGGAAAAAACGCTCGAACCTTAGACACCCGATCGCGGGGAATAAAAACGAGGGGAGAGGCGACCTTTCCCCCATTTTGACAACCCTATTTTACCCCCCGCACGGCATCAAAATAATGTGTAAATAAACGGTGCGATCGCGGAACCTTGACTCAAAACGATCAACGCCCCCAACAACACCAGAGTCACGATCAGAGGGAGCAGCCAATATTTCTTTCGCTCCCTCAAAAATCCCCACAAATCTTTGATAAAATCGACTGTCGCTTCAAACACTAATACGGACGCTCCATACTCATTTTAGTTCTGGGTTGGCTGGGAACCCGATAGGTCGGCAGGTCGGGATCGAGATCCCGCCGCATGGCATCGGAGCCAAACAGACGCTTCACCGCCCCCATCGGTGCGATTATAGCGTAAAACACGAGTCCCAAAATAATTCGGGTGTTGATCGAACTCAGCACCAACCCGATTCGCATCCAGACCTTATAAACCGGGTTGAGGGTGGAGGGGGACAGCAAAGCCCAGGCGCCGAGTACCGTCCCAATGACCCAGGGCCACGCCGGGGGGGGCCAGTGGCGGAAAAGGAGCGGCAGCAGGAAGCCGAATAATACCGCAAAAATTGCACCCGTCGTCAGTCCGAATTTTCGCAGTCCTTGGCGATCGAGTTTGGGGATATCGTGAACGGCCATAGTGATTTTTTAAAGTGAAAGTGAACGATCCGCAGATTTCGCAGATTGACGCAGATTGGGGTCGGGTTTGAGCGATGATTGGCGGGGATTGGGGGATTAATCGAGCTCGAATTCTTGTTTCCAAGATTCGTCTTTTTCCCAGGGGGTCTGTTCCGTTTTCGCCAACAGATAATTTTCCAACACCAGGTAATCCATCTCCGTCCGCATGAAGCAGCGGTAGGCGTCTTCGGGGGTGCAGACGATGGGTTCGCCGCGGACGTTGAAGGAGGTGTTGACGATCGCCCCGCACCCCGTCCGTTTATCGAAATGGCTGATTAAACTGTGGTAGCGGGGGTTAGTTTCTTTGTGGACGGTTTGAATGCGGGCGGAATAATCGACGTGGGTGATGGCGGGAATTTCCGATCGCGGAATGTTGAGTTTTTCGATGCCAAATAACTGCTGCTGTTCGGCCGTCATCGGAATCCGGCGGGACTCCTTCACCGGCGCCACCATCAGCATATAGGGACTGGGGCGATTGTGTTCAAAATAGTCCGAAACCCGCTCCGCCAACACCGACGGGGCAAACGGCCGGAACGACTCCCGATATTTGATTTTCAGGTTCATCACCGACTGCATTTTGGTGTTGCGGGGGTCGCCGATAATCGATCGCCCCCCCAACGCCCGCGGCCCAAATTCCATCCGGCCCTGGAACCAGCCCACCACGTTACCTTCGGCGAGGATATCCGCCAACCGGGGCATCAGTTCGACATCTTCTAAATAGACATACCGGGCATCAATGGAGTCGAGATAATCGCGAATTTCTCCATTGCTGAAATTGGGGCCCAAATAGGCGCCTTTCATCAGATCGGCAGGCGCCGCCGTCGGCATCACCCGAGGCGTGAGGGTAGCCACTGCCGTTTCTGCCCCCACGGTGGCTTCTAGTTCCGTTTCCGCCGCCGCGACTGTTTGCCGTCTCACCGTCCGGGGCTGTTCGCAATACTGATACCAAACCGCCAAAGCTGCCCCCAGGGCTCCTCCGGCATCTCCTGCCGCCGGTTGCACCCAAATATCTTTGAACGGACCCTCCCGCAACAGGCGTCCGTTGGCGACGCAGTTGAGGGCGACACCGCCAGCTAAACAGAGATAATCGACGTTTAATTCTTTTTGAACGGTTCGGGCCAGCCGCAGCACCACTTCCTCCGTCACCACTTGGATGGAGGCGGCGATGTCCATTTCCCGTTGACTAATTTGGGTTTCCGGCTTCCGGGGCGGGCCGTCGAACAGGCGATCGAATTTTTTATTCGTCATCGTCAACCCGGTGGCGTAGTTGAAATACTCCATATTCAACCGGAAGGTGCCGTCGTCCTTGAGGTCGATTAAATGGGTCAAAATGCGATCGACGTAGCGGGGTTCCCCGTAGGGCGCCAACCCCATCAATTTGTATTCCCCCGAGTTGACTTTGAATCCCGTGTAGTAGGTGAAGGCGGAATACAGCAAACCGAGGGAGTGGGGAAAGTCGATTTCCCACAGGGGGGTGAGGCTGTTGCCCTCTCCCAACCAGACGGAGGTGGTGGCCCACTCGCCCACCCCGTCGAGGCACATCACGGCGGCTTTTTCAAAGGGACTGGGGAAGAAGGCGGAGGCGGCGTGGGACTGGTGGTGTTCGGTGAACATCAGGGGGGGCAGGACGGCTTTTTTTACCCCCAGGAGGGCGGCGAGTTCTCGTTTTAATAGGGTTTTGAGATATAACTTTTCTTTGAGCCAAATCGGCATGGCTGCGATGAAGGAGCGAAACCCGCGCGGGGCGTAGCTGAGGTAGGTTTCGAGGAGGCGTTCAAATTTGATGAGGGGTTTGTCGTAGAAGACGATGCGATCGACATCCTGGAGGGTGATTCCGGCCTCTTTCAGGCAGTAGCGGACGGCGTTTTCGGGAAATCGGGCGTCGTGCTTTTTGCGGGAAAATCGCTCCTCCTGGGCGGCGGCGACGATATCCCCGTCCCGGACTAAAGCCGCGGCACTGTCATGGTAGTAGGCTGAGATTCCAAGTATGTTCATGCACGTCTCCTCACAATATGCACTTTCCGCCCCGGGGCGAGTCCCCACGCCCTAGGTCAAAATATCCACAGATTATAGCGAATTCCTGGCCAAGCTCAACCGCCCCGGAAAAATTAATCCGCTTTGGAGTCGGTCGGAACCCGCAATCCGAAATAGGTTAACACTAATTCTGCCGATCCGGTGTTGGCAATTTCGTGCACTTCCCCCACTTCCACGGCGATGCACGCTCCCGGCTTCAGATCGTAGGTCGTGCCGTCAATTTGGATGGTTCCCGACCCCGATTCCACGAAAAAGACTTCGCACATATCCCCATGGGCGTGGGCGCGGGCAATTTGACCGGGGGCGAATCGGGCTTGGGAAAAGTTGGTTAAATGGGGCAAATCTCCCAGTTGCAGCATCACCTTTTTTTTGATGTCCGGATTGTGGGATACCGATTTTTCTGGGATCTCGTGCAAGTTAGTGATTTTCATGGAAGGGTTTAGGGTGTAGGGTGTAGGGGCGATTCGCGAATCAATATTCGCGAATCAATAATTGTATCAGATCCGGTTATTTACCCGCCCCCCCTCATCCCCCCCCAGCCCCCCTTAACAAGGGGGGAGCCGGAGTTGGTTTTGATTTCTGGGTATTCAACCGGATTTGATATTAGTATGATCCGTGAAATCCGATTCATCCGCGTTCGGAATTTTTGAATTTTGAATTTTGAATTTTGAATTTAATTCAACCATTCCCCTTGGGCGATCGCGACCACTCTTCCCCCCACCATGACTTCAATTTTATCCCCATTTTTTTGCGCTTTTAAGAATAGCAAAGAGGGGCGTTCGATTTCGTAGCCCTGTTCCACCTGCACCTCGACGCGATCGCCCTCCAAATAGCCGTGGTGCGCTAAATAACCGGCGAAACAGCCGTTGGCGCTCCCCGTCGCCGGATCTTCCGGGATGCCCAGGGCGGGGGCGAACATCCTGGCGCTGAACTGGTGTTCCGGGTCGTAGGCTTCCGGGCAGAAAATGAAAATTTCTTTGGCGTTCGCGGTTTTAATGAATTGATAATAGGCGTCTAAATTGACCTTCGCCTTTTTGAGTGCAGCCTGGGTTTTGAGGGGCGTAATAATAAACGGAATCCCCGTCGAGACTTCTTGGATGGGGAAGCGATCGTCGAAATCTTCAATTTCTAAACCCAATACCGGGGCGATCGCCTCCCGGTCAAATGTTTGATAAAATTCGGGGGAATTTTGCCGCATCCACAGCAGTTCTTCCTCGCTGCCCGCATCGCTCCACGTCACCGGAATTTGACCGACACCCAGGTTGAGAATGATGCGATCGACGGGTTTTTTGATAATTTCCTGTTGGATAATATAGGCCGTTCCCAAGGTTGGATGTCCGGCGAAGGGCAGTTCTTTCGATGGGGTAAAAATTCGCACGTCGTAGCCACCATCTTCTAAATTTTCGGAGCGGATAAAGGTGGTTTCCGAATAATTAATCTCCCGGGCAATTTCTAACATTTCTTCGTCGGATAAAGAGGCTGTACCCTCACCCAAAAAAACGGCGAGTTGATTCCCGGCATATTTGGCTTCGGCAAAAACATCGACGATGTAGAAATTCATAGGAGCAACCTGGGAATTGAGTAGTATGGCGCTACACGCTTCTTAATGGGAAATCGGGAATTGGGAATCGAAACCGGCAACCAGAGACGGTTGCCCCTACACCCTACACCCTACACCCTACACCCTAAATTTTCAAACAGCGAATCGCTTCGAGTAATCCCCTCGCTTTGTTGAGGGTTTCTTCGTATTCCATTTGGGGTTGGGAGTCGGCCACCAGTCCGGCGCCGGCTTGGACCGAAACCTGCCGCGTCCCGTCTTCCCGCCGACGCACCATCATGGTGCGGATGGTGATGGCGCTGTTGAGTTGTCCTTCAAAATCATAGTAACCGTAAACTCCAGAATAGGGGCCGCGGCGGCTCGGTTCCAATTCGTGGATAATTTCCATCGCCCGAATTTTGGGGGCGCCGCTGACGGTTCCCGCCGGGAAACAGGCTTTCAGCAAGTCCCAGGCGGTTTTGTCGCCGGACAATTCCCCCACCACGTTACTGACGATGTGCATGACGTGGGAGTAGCGTTCGACGACCATCAATTCATCGACGCGCACCGTGCCGCTGTTGCAGACTCGCCCCAGGTCATTGCGTCCGAGATCGACTAACATAACGTGCTCGGCGATTTCTTTGGGATCTTGGAGCAAATCTGTTTCCAACGCCTCATCCTCCCGAGTCGTTTTGCCGCGTTTCCGGGTTCCGGCGATCGGCCGCAGGGTGGCGATCGCTTTTCCATTATCAGTTTTTTCGGCTTTCACCATCACTTCCGGACTCGACCCGATGATCTGCCAATCCCCGAAGTTAAAATAAGCCATGTAGGGGGAAGGGTTGATCAACCGCAGCGATCGATATAACGAGAAGGGATCGCCGTCGTAGTCAGCCTCCAACCGCTGGGAGATGACGACTTGGAATATATCTCCGGCGCGGATATAGTCCTTGGCTTTGTCCACCGCCGCACAGAATTGGTCGCGGGTAAAATTGCTGGTATATTGCGGGTTTTTGTCCTCAGTCCGTCCGTGGGGAGGCGTCCACTCCAACAGGGTACTCTGGCGGGACAGGGGAGATTGCAGCTTGTCCACCAGTTGGGAGACGCGATCGCAGGCCTGATGATAAGCCGTTTCCAAATCGGTTTCCCGCAAATCCGCGTAAGCGATCGCCCACACTTTCCGCTTCACCTGGTCGAAAATTAATAAACTGTCCAACTGCATCCACAACCCGTCCGGGAAGTCCCCCGCCTCGGGGGGATAGACGGGAACTCGCGGTTCGATCCAGCGGATCAATTCGTACCCCCAAAACCCGAACAATCCCCCGATTCCCGGCGGCAGTTGCGGCAAGTTCACCGGTTGATAGGGTCGGAGACAGTCGGCCAAAACCTGAAACGGATCGCCCTCGAAACCTTCTTCTTTGCCGTCCCGATACCGCTGCACGGTGCGATCGCCCCTCGCCTCCAAAATCCACAGGGGATCGCAGCCCAAAAAACTGTAGCGCCCGATATTTTCTCCCCCCTCCACCGACTCCAGCAGGAAGTTGTAGGGCTGGCCCGCACAGACACGATACCAGGCCGAAACGGGCGTATCCAAGTCCGCCACCCACTCCTGATAGACGGGAATGAAGTTGCCCCGGTTTGCCAGTTGGGAGAATTGGGAGAAATCTGGAAAAATCATGGTCTTGGTGGTGGGGAAACTCGTATTTGATTCAAAGCGTCCGTCCCGCTCGGCTCGTTCCGAGAAGCACTCCGGTTTGGGATGCAGACATTGAACAATTTATCACGGTGGCGATCCGCGCGTTGCGATCGCCCATTCCGACAAAAACCCTGAAACGCCCCGTTTCCATTCCCGACTTTCGACAGAAAATCGATCTCCGCTCGCATCCTTATCGAGATGACAAGCGGAAATCGGCGAGATTTCGGTTCGGCTGGCTCGGGTTGTTCAACCCGTCGCCCGCCGAACCGGAATTGACGTTACGGCTGCGGGACGATTTCCCCCAGTCGGGGAACCCGTCAACCCCAAATCGCAACCTAGCGAGATTTCCCAATGCGATCGCGAAGCGTTACACTTCGTAGGTCGCTTTTCCGCTAAATTTAACTTGGGCGGGGTTGGGGTTTTTGCCGATATTGCGATCGATTTTGCCGTTGAATTCGCGGCCTTCGTTGACCTTCTCGGGGAAGACGCCATCTTTGGGATGGAGGTATTCCGTGTTCCCGTCGGCATAGATCCGATAGATCTTGTAATCGGTGATTTTGGGCTTGAATTTGGTTTTCAGTTGGGTTCCGAGGGCCAAGCACTGCTCTTTGCGAGCCAGATAAAGCAAGTTTTCTCCCTCGTTCATGACCGCGGCGCCGCCGGTGGGCATTTCAAAGACCTGCTCTTTGGAGCTGGTCCAAGTGATCGCGTACTTCTCCTCAACTTGGGCTTTGGTGAGAAGGCCGCCGGTGCTGCCGCCGAATTTCGGTGGATTTCCTGTCAGTTCTTCTGCCATAGAACATCATCTCAAAGGTTTTTACGGCATCCTATCACTGATGCCGGCTTCCCCTGTAGCGATCGTAAAGATCCGTTACACAGAACGTTACAGAACGCAAAGCCGAGGGGTGCAATACCTTTCACAATCGGAACATTCGGAAAACGGAGAGGGTGGGATTCGAACCCACGAGGAGCTTACGCCCCTAACGGATTTCGAGTCCGTCGCAATCGACCATCTCTGCCACCTCTCCAATAGGGCAAGTCAGTCTAAAATCTTAGCACGGATTTTGGGAAATAGCAAGAGCCACAGTGGCGGAGGAAGCCATTCCCCATTCCCCATTCCCCCTTCCCTACTCCCTACTCCCCACATCAGCCGTCAGTGCGGGGGAGAAGCCTTCGTTGGGGGTCCACTGCAGGGCCCCGTCTCGGGCGGTCCAGAAGAGTTGGATTTGGCGATTTTCGAGGATTTGGGCGATTTCGGGGTTGACGGTGTTAGAGGAGGCGATCGCGACTTTGGGCTTGAGAGTTTCGAGGAGATCGGGGGCCAAATAGTCGCCGGACCACCAGAGTATGTCAATTTCCGATAAATTATCGTTTTGGGTGAGCAACTGGGATTGTTCTTCGAGGGAAGTCGATCCGAGCAGCAGCCAGCGCCGATCGCCCAACGTCAACTCCACCACAGGAATTTTCGCTTCGATCAGTTTGACCCGAGTTGTTCCCACTTCCAAGGATGTCTCGGCTTCCAAGGGTAAATACACGCCGTTGCGGGCGGCGAGGGTTTCCTTGATGGTGTCTGCGCTACGCTTGTAGGCATCTTTAGGGGCGGGGGTGTCGTAGAAAATCCGGACGGGCAATTCCTGCAAAAGTGGGAGCCAGCCGATATTCAATCTCAATTCGGGGTGTGTGGCGATCGCCCAGTCGATCTGATTGACCCCCCGTTCGATCAAGAAGGGCAGTATCGTATACTGAACCGTTTTTTCATCCCCGCTGTTGAGCAACAACACGCGATCGCGATCTTGAACCACCAAAATCGGCTTGTCGGTGGCGGCCAGAACCGTGACGCGAAATTGGGTGAATTGGGCGTAGGCCACCGGAACCGCCACGATCGCGATCGCGACCAGGACACTCGCCGCCGCGGGATAAAATCCGATACCCCGGCGCCGGCGATGCTGTTTTCCCCGACTCCGCGCCTCCCGCAGGCTCCCCCAGGCCCAAACCGCCCCATTGATACCATACAGGGCGACCAGTTGCAGCAGAGATAACCCCCCCACCGCCAAGGAATTTCCCGGCAAGTCGCCGAACCATTCCACCATCGAAATCAAGCCCTCCAGGGGATAGTACAGCGCCAGGGCCATCTGAGCGGCTCCCCAGGGCCAGAGGAGGGCGACGAAACCGGTCAGCATTCCCCCCAAAGTGATGACGGTGACGAAGGGGACCGCCAGGATATTCACCAAAATGCTGTAGGGCGACACCAGGTTGAAGACGTAAATTTGCAGGGGGAGCGTCCAAATCGCCGCCGCCACGGGAACGGCGATACCAGTTGCAATGACCGGGGGGAGCCATTGGAGCGATCGGATCAGCGGCGGGACCGTCACCAACAGCCCGAACGTCGCCAAAAAGCTAAACTGAAATCCGAGGTTTTGAATCAGCAGCGGATTCCACAGCAGCAGCAAAACCGCCACCCCCAACAGCACCGCCAGCGGGCGCACCCGCCGGTCCATCACCAAACCCACCAATGCCGCCACCCCCATCAGCGCCGCCCGCAACACCGAGGGCGATCCTCCCGTCAATCCCACATAAAATAAAAGTGCGATCGCGCCGATACCCAACCGCAGCACCGAAGACAACCTCACTGTCAACGCCAAAATCACCCCCAGCAGCAGGGAGACGTGAAATCCGGAGGCCGCCAGGGTGTGAGCCAACCCCACCTCCACGAAGCGATCGCCGATCTCCGGGGGAAGATCCACCGCCCGCCGCCCCAGCACCATCCCCGCCAGCAGCGTCCCTTTCGGCACACCCAACCGATAAACCTGGGCGCGGAGAATCCGCTGCCGCACCTTCCACCACCCCCAAACCTGCTCCTCCTTTTGGACGAGATGGCGCCCGTACATCCCCGCAAACGCCCCCCGCTGCGCCAGGTAGCGTTTGAAATTGAATCCGCCCGGATTGAGAGCCTCTTGGGGCGCGTAGAGCGTCCCCGTCACGGCGACCGTTTCGTTGGGGTGCAGGCCCGTCCCTTGCAAAACCGGCACGGTGACGTAGAGTTTCCCCGACACGGGTTTGCTGACTTCGATGGGGCTTTCGGTGCTGGTAATTTCGTTAATTTCCCTCGTCCGCAACCAAAATTGAGTCTGGCCGGAACGGGTGAGGCGGGGGGAACCGTCCACCTTTCCCCGCACAGTGATCAGCAGATCTTCGACGTTGCCGCCCGATACGACATATTGGCTGATATCGTCGGGTGCCGGTTCGGGGCTTTGCATCTGGAAATACAGGGGGGCACCGAAGCCGATCAGTCCCGCCGCCAACCACGCCATCGGCCGGATCGGGGGGCGGGGAACCGCCTCGGGTTGGGGGGCGAGGGCGGAACTTCGCTTCCGCCCGGTTCGGGTTTTCGATCGCCGGGAAGAAGCCAGACGGCGCCGTCGCAACTGGTACTGCCACAGAGTCGTCAGGACTGCCATTCCCACCCCCACCCCCAGGAGGACGTAGCCCCCCCAGGGAAATGGGGCAACGAGCAATCCGAGAATGTAGGCCAACCCGAGGGCGATCGCTGCCGTCTGATTCATCGCGATAGATTTAGATGGACAAACCCAATTTTAGGCCGAAGACCGTGTGAACCACCATCAACAGCAAAGCGACGCTGCCGATGTAGGCGTGGGCCATCCGCCATCCTTGCCGATCGCCCCCAAATTGACTCAGGGAGATGGCGCCGTTGACTCCCAAGAGCCCCAAAACGGCCGTACCCGTCCAAAAGTGGGGACTTTCAAAAATCGGTTCCCCCTGCATCACCAGGGATAAAACGCCACCGGTAAAGCCCAAAGCCATAAATAGAAACATCCAGGGCGCGAGTTTGCGGTGTCCCGAACGGCTGGCGATCGCGGCCTCTTTGTCCGTCGCCAGACGCCCCCGCCACCCGGTATATCCGACAAAACTCCCCATCACGAAAATGACGATACCCATCATCATCGGGTGTCCCCACTCGATGACAGGTTCCGGCAGGTTGAAACCCGCAAAAAAATCCGCGATCGGCTCCAACAAAGCCCTCACATCCATGTTTCCTCTCTCAGCATCGATTGTGTCGATCCAGATTATAGTCTTTTTTGGATTCTCGCAGTTTTCGGCTTCGGAGTTGAGAGCACTTGGAAAATTTCACCACTCCAAGCACTCCAGGACAGGGAGAAATCACTCACCTTAATCCCACAAATCTTGAGCCAATTCTCAGCTAACAGGAAATAATAAATCTGTGAAATCTGCGTCATCTGCGGATGATATTACACTCCA
Source organism: Limnospira sp. (assembly GCA_050045915.1). Lineage (GTDB taxonomy): Bacteria > Cyanobacteriota > Cyanobacteriia > Cyanobacteriales > Microcoleaceae > Limnospira. Next base: position 4,602 of record JBNGCR010000038.1, on the reverse strand, counting down.
TCCAATTTCAAATCACCTCCCGACTCTCATAATAATCCCCCGACTTCCCCCCACTTTTACTCACCAACCGGATCGAACCAATTTCGATCGACTTTTCCAACCCCTTCGCCATGTCGTAGAGGGTGAGGGCGGCGACGGAAACGGCGGTCATCGCCTCCATTTCCACCCCGGTTTCCGCCGTCGTCACCACGGACGCTTCAATTTGATAGCCGGGAAGTTGGGGGTCGGGGGTGAGGTTGACATCGATTTTGCCCAGGGGCAGGGGGTGACACAGGGGGATCAGTTGGGCGGTCTGTTTGGCCGCCATGATACCGGCGAGTTTGGCCGTGGTGAGGACGTCGCCCTTGGGGGCATTGCCCGCCGCGATCGCCTCCAGGGTTTCCGGCAGCATCCGCACCCACCCCGCCGCGATCGCCCGCCGCCGGGTTTTGGCCTTTTCCGACACGTCCACCATCCGGGCTTCACCGCTGGAATCCAGGTGGGTCAGGGGTTTGGGATTGTTTTCGGAAAAATTGTTTGTCATTTTGAAAACCTGTGCTATTATAAGAACTCGGGCAGTTAAACGCCTGCTCGGGCTTGTAGCTCAGTGGACTAGAGCACGTGGCTACGGACCACGGTGTCGGGGGTTCGAATCCCTCCTAGCCCGTTTGCCAAATAGGGGCGATCTGCGGATCGCCCCTATTTTTTGATCAATTCATCCTCCCACTCCGTTTCGGGGGAGTCCGTCGCCATGGGAGACAGCAGGGCGTAGGCGTCCTTGCCGCGGCCGAAGGCGAAGCGGACGGACTCCGGCACGTTTCGGGCAGACCCGGTGAGAAATAGGAGGATCGCCAATATCGCCAAACCCGAATTGATGCCGAACAGTTGGCGGTATCCCGTCACTTCGGCGATCGACCCAAAAATCGGGCCTGCCAAAGCCAGTCCCAGATCGAATCCCCCCAGACAGGCGGAGAAAAACAAACCCCGTTCCCGGGGGGGACAGCGATCGGCGATCAGCGTCAGCATCATCGGGATGGTGATTCCCGCCGCCGCCCCTTCAAATAAACCCGCCAGCAGCACCTCGAAATTGCCGTCGGCGAACCGGAGGATAATCATCGTCACCAGATAGCAGGTCAAGCCGATCAGTATAAAAATACCCCGGCCGTAGCGATCGGAGGCGCGGCCCATCGGCAGGCGGACGGAAAAACTGGCGATCGCAGTCATGGTGTAGAACAGGCCCGCATTCAAATTTAACCCCAAATCTTGGATGTAGAGGGGAATGAACGTGACGATGGTTCCGAAAATCAACCCCACCATCAGCATCACCGAAGCCGGAATTCGCAGGGGTGGACTCCCCAAACGGGCCAGATAGTTGAGGATTCCCGATCGCCCCGGTTGCGGTTGGGATGCGATCGCGCGATCGTTCGGCGGTTCCCACACCTGGGAAATCCCCAACACCGCCACCAATCCCAAACTCGCACTGGTGATAAACAGGGAGGGATAACCCATCGAAGCCTGAATGAAGCCCCCCAAAGCCGGCCCGATTGCCATGCCGATGGGGGCCACCAGACTCATGTAGCCGACGATTTCCCCCCGGCGGTTGTCCGGCGCCAGGTCGGTGACGAGGGCCGTGTAGCCGATGGTGAACGCCGCGATACTGATGCCGTGAAATGCCCGCAGGGCCGCCATCAGGAGGATCGAAGTCATGAATAAATAGCCCAGGGGCGCGATCGTCCCCACCGCCGCCCCAATCGCCAACACCAACTTTCGCCCCCGCACGTCCGCCAGGGGCCCGAGTCCGATCCGGGAGGGCAACAGTCCCAAAGCGAACGCCCCCATCACCAAACCGATCTGCTGTTTAGTCCCCCCCAGATATTCGATGTAGAGGGGGAGGGTGGGCAGCAATGCGGTAATCGCCGCCCAAAAAAATAGGCCGGCGACAAATAAAGTCAGGAGGCTGCGTCGCAGTTTGGGATCGATGGAAAATAGAGCGTTCAAGGGATCAATACCATTTCGGGGACATCTATATTAACAGTGTAGGGAGAATTGGGGTTTGGGGGGAGGGGGCGGAGGGAGCGGAGGGAGCAGAGGAAGAGGGGAAGCAGAGGAAGAGGGGAAGCAAAGAAACGGGTTGAACATCCGGACCGCTTGGGAATCAATTCCCTTTTCTTGTAGCGAAAATCATCTGAAGATGATTGGGGAGTTTGTACGGATCTGGCTAATATAGCAACCGCCAAGGTGGTTCGGACACTCTAGATCCAACAAATCCAACAGATCCAACCGAGTCCACTTGAGTGGACTTTTGCTATGAGCCTTGAAATTCATTTCAAGGCGGGTGAGTTCGGAGACAGTTCCTCGAAAAAGCCGTCCGGATTGATACACCCAACAATCCAATTGCCAGAGCTATCCTAACCGCCGGGGTGGTTGCTATATAAGCTTTCCCCCTCTGCCTCCTCCGCCTCCTCTGCCTCCTCCGCCTCCTCTGCCCCTCCGCCCCCACTCCTACCGCGAAGACTCCGGCCAACTGCGATCAATCTGTTCCAACACGGTATCCAAATCTTCCCCTTCCACATAGTCCGTGATGCCGTTCCAAAATGTCCCGGTGCCCACCACTCCCGGCATCATATCAGAGGCATCGAAGCGGACGACATCCGCCTCCGAGAGGATTTCCGCCTGTTTCCGCGTCACTTCGTCGGGGTAGGTGTCCAAACTGACTCCCTGGTGGGGGGAGAGGTAGCCCCCCAGTTCCGCCCAGATTTGGTGGGGGGTGGGGCTGGCCAGGTATCGCATCAATTTTCGGGCTTCCGGGGTGTCGCGGAACATGGATACCACGTCGCCGCCGACCAAAATGGGCAAGCCGAATTCTTCGTCGATGGGGGGGAGGGGGAAGATGTCGGCATCTTCGCCCAAAACGACGCCCTCGGGGAAATAGTTGGAGATGAAGCTGGCTTGGCGGTGCAGGTAGCATTGGGGGGGGTCGGTGAAGAGTCCGTCCGGGGAGCGATCGAAGGGGATGGCGAGGACGCCGAGGGTGCCGCCGACGACGGATTTGGGGTCGAGGGCGATATTGCCGAAGGTTTCAAAGGCGTCTCGGACGGCGGGGTGGGTGAAGGGGATGTCGTGTTTGACCCAGCGATCGTAGATTTCCGGGCCGGAGGTGCGGAGGATGATATCTTCGATCCAATCGGTGCCTACCCATCCGGTGGCGTCTCCGCTTTCCATTCCCAAACACCAGGGAACGTTGCCGTCGTCGATGATTTGTCGGGAGAGTTGTTGCAGTTCGTCCCAGGTGGCGGGGACGGTGTATCCGGCGTCTCGGAAGGCTTGGGGGTCGTACCAGACCAGGCTTTTGACGGAGGCCCGATACCAGATCCCGTAAATTTTGCCGTTGACGCCGCCCAATTCCAGCCAGTTGGGGGGGTAGGCGGCGGCGAGTTGGGCGCGATCGATGATTTTGTCGAGGGGCACGAGTTGGCCCCGTCGCGCGTAGTCGGCCATCAGGCCGGGTTGGGGGAAAATGGCGATGTCGGGCAGTTTTCCGGCTTCGTATCGCACGGGAAGTAGGGTGGTGAAGGCGTGGGTGCCCTGGTAAATGACCCGGATTCCGGTTTCTTCGACGAAGGGTTCCAGGGCCAGTTCCAGCTTCCTCTGCTGTTCCCCCGTCATGGCGCCCAAAAGGGTCAGGGTGGGGACGGGGGTTTCGGGTTCGGCGGCGGGGGGTTGAGTGGAGTCGGGGGGGATGCGGTTACAGGCGACGAAGAGGAGGGACCCGGCGATCGCGACTCCTGCCGGAAAAAGGGGGGGATAGGGCGGGGGGCTACAGTTTCCTCGATTTTCCAGATCCGATACTCTACCCATCCTGTGTACCTACGTTGGCGATCGCTTCCTGTGATTTAATGTAGCTCGATTCCGTCCGGGATGGCGGCGGACCGGGGTGGGTTTTGGAGGGTTTGCGATCGCAAGCCCCCTAAATCCCCCAACTTTGGGGGACTTTGAGATTCCGGTTCCCCCCAGAATTGGGGGGCTAGGGGGGCGAGTGAGAAATTGGGGTGAAAAGAAACCGGGTTTCTATGAGAGTGTCAGTTGAGAACCAGGGACTTTAATAGAAACCCGGTTTCTAAGCACTTTTTTGCGTGAAAAATTTGCCGGAAATGAAGGGTTGACAAGTGCCTGAAGTGAATATTAACTACAGGTTACAAGTCTCTGCGCGAGAGAAGATAACACCAGTGACACCGACCGACCCTTAACCTTGACACGCAACAACCAGAAAGAACCACAGATGGCCAGACGCACGGGAGATGACCCCGTGGTGCGGAGGCATCAAAAATAAGATCTTTAGGACTCACATATTTACCGCCGTACATCCACCCGATTTGCTGACAAAACTTGTGCCAAAATGATTTCGTAAAGTTTACAAGGGCATGAAGTGCCGATCTGCGATCGGTTACAAGTTTTCGGGAAAATTGATAAACCCAGTTTAACAACTTCTCAACCCGGATTCCAGGCCAACTGATTCCCGGAAACGCGATCGCACCCCCGACCCCCCTCAAACTGACGGCCGAAAGCCGATCGCCGATACCTATATCTGAGAGCGGCGCGAGTGTGTCAAAATTCTAGGGGTAG
>JBNGCR010000037.1:30203-35953 GCA_050045915.1 Limnospira sp. | reverse complement strand
AGCCAGTTAAGGCTTAAGCTGGTCAGCTACCTGAAGGGGAGGACACGAAGCCCCCATGCTTCAGCCGGGGGTGCTGACTTCCCTTGGTGTGGGTCGCCCCAAAAATACATTATTTAAACAGATTTTAACCGTCAATGTCAAGTCGTTGTGTTTTGATGGAGGAAAAGGGATCGGGGCTGCTATCTTGAGGCTCTCGACCCGAGGCAGAAGCCGAGTAGCTAGGTGCGGGGGCAAATGAATCAATCATTGAGTCCAGCCGATTCTGTCGCGCACCCCAATTATCGGCAATTTCCACGATAAAAAAACCAGATAACTTCCACCATGATATCCAGCGATCGCCCCAAAGTCAGCAGCCCAGCCAAAGTGCTGTGCAGCTATCAGAACCGGACATCCACAATTCAGATTTTGCGGATGGACGACCCCGGATGTGACAAATTCGAGCGGATCGTATTTCCCAGCCAAATTTTCCTATTCGAGGCAACAGGGGAATCCCATCTCAAAATCTTCTACCCCGTCTCACCCGAAGCGATCGAAATGAGCCGGATTTCCTGTCAAACCCTGCAAGTGGACGAGGGGGTGTGAGCCCATCGCGACGGTGAATCCCCATCCACGCGATCCGCACCAGCACACCTATCGCTTCTTAGTCTGCGGTTTGGGCAGCCTCGGCCAACATTGCGTGGTCGCCCTGAAGGAATTTGGAGTCCGGGTCAACGGCATCAACCTCGCCGAACCCGAACATTGGGAAATCCCCCGCCTGCCGGAATTATTGGATCGGTTGATCGTCGGCGACACCCGCCAAGCGTCGGTTTTGGAACGGGCGGACATCCGCCAATGTCGGGCGGTGCTGATCGTGACGAGTCAGGAACGGATGAACGCCGAAACCGCCCTGGCGATCCGCAAAATCAATCCCCGCGCCCGGTTGGTGGTGCGCTCTGCGAAAGAAAATTTCAATCAGTTGTTGGGCGAACATCTGGGCAACTTCGTCGCCTTTGAACCCACCCAACTCCCCGCCCCGGCTTTCGCATTGGCGGCCCTGGGAACGGACATTTTGGGATTTTTCCAGTTGGACGGGTTGCGAGTGCAAGTCGTCCGGCGGCAGATCATCCCGGGCGATCGCTGGTGTTATCGGGCTTCATTGCAGGAACTCAACGGGCGTACTCGGCGGATTTTGCGCCACATCCGGGACGACGATCGCCCCCAAGAATCCCTACACGACTGGGCCCCGAAAGCCGAACTGCAACCGGGCGATACGGTCATCTACATCGAAGTGGCCGATCGCCCCACGTCTGAATCCGCCCGACCCGATTCCCCCGGGCGGCGGGGATGGCGGCGGCGGTTCCGGCTTCCCCGGTGGCGGGAATGGCGCGATAGGGCGGTGGCACTGTGGGAGGGAAACCGGGAGCAATCCATCAACCGAGTGGCGATCGTGTGTCTGGCCTTCGTGGCGGCGCTGCTCGTCCTGGGAACCGCCCTATTTCACCGCTTCTATCCAGACGCCAGCCTGGTGGGGGCGTTCTACGGGGTCGCCGTCCTGTTGCTGGGAGAATACGCCGAATTATTCGGGGATTTTCAAATCGATCCGGCCGTCCCCGGGTGGCTGCAATTTTTCGCCTTCCTCCTCACCCTGGTGGGGACGGCGTTGGTGGGGGTGTTGTACGCTTTGCTCACCCAGGCGATGCTGAGTAGCCGATTTCAACTCACCCGCCGCCGCCCCCCGATTCCCGCCCACGACCACGCGATCGTTGTCGGGTTGGGGCGGGTCGGACAGCGGGTGGTGAGGCTCCTGCAGGAGTTCAGACAGCCGGTGGTGGGCGTCACGTTCAACCCCCAGTTCGACCCAGCGGTTTTGCCGGCCATCCCCATCGTCACGGGCAATCTCAAGGAAGCCCTGGGTCGGGTGAATCTCGCCGCGGCCCGCAGCGTGGTGGTGGTGACGGACGACGAGATGTTGAATCTGGAAATTAGCTTGATGGCCCGTTCTGTGAATCCGAACTGCCACTTGGCGATCCGAACCCAGGAACAGAGCCTCACCGACAGTTTGAATCACCTGCTGCCGGGGACTCACGCCATTTGCGCCTACGGGGTGACGGCGGAGGCGTTTGCGGGGGCGGCGTTCGGGGAAAATATTCTGGATCTGTTCCGGTTGGGTGATCGCACCGTTTTGGTAACGGAATATGAAATCGAGGCGGGGGATACGCTGAATGAGTTACTGTTGGGGGAGGTAGCCTACGGTTACGGCGTGGTGCCGATTTGGCACCGGCGGGGTTCCCAGTCGCCCCGGTTGATGCCGCCGGACGAGATCCAGTTGGCGGTCGGCGATCGCATGGTGGTGTTGGCGACGATGGAGGGGTTGCGGGCCGTGGAGGAGGGGATATTTCTCACCGCCCCCCGTTGGCGAATTCGCATCGAGAAAGCTCTGACGTCGGGGGCGGTATTTGAAGGGGCAAATGCGATGGTCCGCATCTGCGGATGTCCGTTAAATGTGGCGCGGAATTTGATGGCGGATTTACCCGCGATCTTGCCCCGGCTGCTGTTCGAGCACCAGGTCTATCATTTGTCGGAGGAGTTGCGGCGATCGCAGGTCATCGCCCGGGTAATTCCCCCGGATGACAAGGGACAAATTTAACCCGATAATAATCTAAATCTCACAATTCCTTAAATTAAACCTTGCAGACTATTGATAATAGATAGTGGGGGGAATGGTACATTGAATGTCAATATCGGCACGGCGGTCGAAGCGATCGACCTGACCAAGAGCTTCAAGGGAAAGGTCGCCCTCCGAGGGATCGATGTGACCGTGCGATCGGGCGAAATGGTGGCGTTGGTGGGGGCTTCCGGCTCGGGGAAATCTACCCTGTTGCGCCATTTCAACGGCTTGGAACGGGGCGATCGCGGTCGGGTGGAGATCTTCGGGATGCCCTTGCAAACCGACGGCAAATTCCATTCTAAGGTGCGGCACCTGCGGAGTCAGATCGGCTGCATTTTTCAGCAGTTCAATTTGGTCAAACGACTCACCGCCATTGAAAATGTCTGGGTGGGTAATTTATCCCGCATTTCCCTGACCCGTTCGGCACTCCGCCAGTTTACCCGGGCCGAAAAACAGGCCGCCCTTTCCGCCTTGGAACGGGTGGGAATTTTAGAACAGGCCTACCAGCGGGCCTCCCAACTGTCCGGGGGTCAACAGCAGCGGGTGGCGATCGCCCGATGTCTGGTTCAGGGTGCCAAAATTATCCTCGCCGACGAACCGATCGCTTCCCTCGACCCGGAGTCCGCCCACCGGGTGATGCAGCTACTCGGCGACCTCAACCGCACCCACGGCATCACGGTGATCGCCTCCCTGCACCAAGTGCAGATGGTGCGCCGCTATTTCGTGCGATCGGTCGCCCTCAAAGACGGGGCGGTGATGTTCGATGGCCCGACAACGGCCCTCGACGACACCGAACTCAACCGCCTGTACGGCACGGCGGCCCAAGAACTCGTCCTGAGCGGACACGGAGAATTGAAATAAAGTCGCCCCCAAACGAGCCTTTTTCGGTTTTCCATTTCCACTTATTTATTCAATCCAAACTGTATCCTATGGACAGACGAAATTTTTTAAAATCAACTTCTCTATTTGTTCTCTCCGCCGCCGGTGTCAAACTGCTTGCGAGTTGTTCTTCCAACTCGACCTCGACGACCCCAGACACAGACGGTCAAACCGTCACGGCAACCGCAGAAACTACGGCGACGACCAATGTTTCCGCCCTCGACCCCGACCTGAAAGCCCTAGAATTTGGCATCATTTCCACCGAGTCCCAAGCCAATCAAAAACCGCTCTGGGAACCCTTCGTAGCGGCGATGTCCGAAGAACTAGGAATCCCCGTCAAAGCCTCCTACGCCACCTCCTACGCCGGGGTAATCGAAGCCATGCGCTTCGGGAAAGTTCACCTGGCTTGGCTGGGTGGAAAATCCTATATCGGAGCGGCGAAAATGGCCAATGCCGAAGCCTTCGCCCGTACCATCGCCCTCGACGGCTCCCGGGGGTACTACGCCCACCTGATCGCAAATAAGGATAACCCGATCGTCGGCGAAATCAAAGACGGCAAGGGAGATTTATATGTGATAGAAAATGCGGATAAATTGACTTTCGCATTTAACGATCCAAACTCCACATCCGGTTTCTTAGTTCCCAGTTATTACGTTTTTGCAAAAAATGATGTCAACCCCAAGAAAGCCTTTGAAAAACTCGTCTTTTCGGGAAGTCACGAGGCGACGGCTTTGGCGGTGGCAAACAATCAGGTCGATGTGGCAACCAACAACAGCGAATCCCTCAGTCGTCTGGAAAAAACCGCTCCGGAAGCCCGCCAAAATATCGAAATCATTTGGACTTCCGTAGAAATCCCCAGCGATCCGATCGCCTACCGCAAGGATTTGCCGGAAGAAATGAAACAAAAAATTCGGGATTTCTTCTACAATTACAAGAATGAAGAGATTCTCGGTCCGTTGGAGTGGTCTGGTTTCGTTCCGGCCGGAGATGCGGATTGGAACCCGATCCGTGAATTGGAAGTTGGCAAGGAAATCTTGGAAGTCCAGTCGGACGAGAAGATCGACGAAGCGACGAGGGAGCAAAAATTGACGCAACTTCGGCAGAAATTGGAAGCCCTGCAATAAGACGATTGGAACCCCCGAACCCAACAACTTATAGCAGTGCGCGATCGTGTAGTTACAAGGTCTAGAAACGGGAGTCGGGAGTCGGGAGTGGGGAGTCGGGGGATTGACAATTCTCACCCATCCGCTGTGTAACTACGCGGCTCGCACAGCGCTATATCAACCCGTTGTTGCGCTTTAGGGCTACCGAAACGGGGCTGAAGCCCAACCAACACTGATTTTATATTAACTCAAAATGAACGGTTCTTCAAGTCGTTTCGATTCCTCCCAAACATCCCTGCAATTGGAAGCCTCTCCAGCCGTTTTAGAGATGCTCGAAAAAGAAGAAAAGCGGGTAACGGGAGTCCGCATTTTCTTCGGGCTGATGGCGATCGCGATTTTAATTTTTTCCTTCATCCAAAGCGAGATAAACGTTGCCGTCTTGGCGGAAAACAGCGGCAACATGGCGACCTACATCGCCGGTTATTTCCCCCCGGACTTCTCCGATTGGAGGATTTACTTAGAAGATACAATCATCACCATTTCGATGGGAATTTGGGGGACGTTAATCGCCGCGATCGTCGCCGTTCCCCTGGCGATTTTTGCCTCGGAAAATATCTGCCCGATCTGGATCGTCCAACCCATGCGGCGCCTCTTGGATGCCATGCGGGCGATCAACGAAATGGTGTTCGCCCTCATCTTCGTCGTCGCCGTCGGTTTGGGTCCCTTTGCCGGGGTGCTGGCGTTGAGTGTCAGCACGGCGGGAGCCCTCGGAAAACTGTTTTCCGAAGCCGTCGAATCCATCGATCCGGGTCCGGTGGAGGGCATCCGCGCCACGGGGGCGAATAACATCCAAGAAATCCTGTTCGGCGTGGTGCCCCAGGTGATGCCGCTGTGGACTTCTTTTGTATTGTACCGCTTTGAATCCAACGTCCGTTCCGCCTCCGTTTTGGGAATCGTCGGCGCGGGCGGCATCGGGGTTTCCCTCTACCAAAGTTTCCAATCTTTCGACTATCAGAAAGTTTGCGCCATTCTGATTATATTGATCGTGGCAACGTCCGCGATCGATTTCGGTTCCGCCAAGTTGCGAAATTGGTTGGTTTGAAGGGGATAGGGGATAGGGA
>JBNGCR010000037.1:0-30103 GCA_050045915.1 Limnospira sp. | reverse complement strand
TTTTCATTTTTCACTTTCCCCGCACCCTCACCCCAACACCGCATCGGGATTGGCGGTTTCGATCAGAATGTTTTCCACCTGTTCGACACTCAAACCGGGATTGGCACTCAACATCAATGCCACCGTGCCGGAGACGTGGGGTGTCGCCATCGAGGTTCCGTCATACCAACTGTAGGTGTTGTTTGGCGTGGTCGAATAAATGGCCTGTCCGGGGGCGCCGACATAGTCGAGGGGAACCTCCCCGGCGCGGTTGGAAAAACTGACCAAATTTCCGCCGGCATCCACGGCCCCCACGGCGATGCCGTTGTCTTTGGCGTAGTAGGCGGGATAGGCGGGGGCGGAACTGTAGCTGTTACCGGCGGCCATCACCACCGCGACTCCCCGTTCCACCGCAAATTCGATCGCCCGTTCTTCCGGCGGCGAGGGAAAATTTCCCCCCAGGCTGAGATTGATGATGTCGGCACCGTTATCGACGGCGTAGTAAATTCCCGTCGCCACCTCGTTGGGTGCGGCGGCGCCCTCGCTGTCGAGGACGCGGACAGGCATGATTTGGGCGCCGGGTGCGACTCCGGTGATTCCGAATCCGTCATCGGCGGCGGCGATGGTTCCGGCGATGTGGGTCCCGTGGCCGATCGCATCCATCGGATCGCGATCGCCGTCTACGAAGTCCCAGCCGATCGCGTCGTCAACAAACCCGTTTGCGTCGTCGTCGATGCCGTTACCGGGAATTTCATCCGAATTGTGCCAGATATTGTTCGCCAAATCCGGGTGGGTGTAGTCCACGCCACTATCGATGACGGCGACGACCACTCCGGTTCCGGTGTAGCCGGCGTTCCAGACTTCCGGGGCGCCGATGGTGTCGAGTCCCCAGTTGTCCCCGAAGCGATCGGGAACCTCCTGTAAGGGGGCGGGGGAGGCGATCGCACCGGCAACGGCGGCGGAGGCATTCACCAAGCCGTATCCGTAGCGGCTGTTAAAACCGGCGTGAAGGTGATTCGATGTCGGTGTCGCGGATAAGGTGAGATTGTAGGCAGTCGTTCCTTGGTAGGGATAGACGTTGACAAAATAGGTTCCGGGTTCGAGGTTGGCTTCGATCAATTCCGGGCGATTAAACCAATGGTAAGAACCCGCGATCGCTTCTCCGTAATCGACCCGACCGTTGGCGTTAAAATCCCGGCTCAGTTCCACGTCCGCATCCGCACTCAACCCCTCCAAAACCAGGCGGAAATCGGCGGGAGTCGCCAGGGTGAAACGGTAAATATCTCCCGAGTCGAAATAGCCCACCGAGTCGCCGACGGTTTGCGTGCCGTTCAGATCGCCCAAGTCCACGATGCCGAGTAAGGAATCGTACCCATAAAAACTGCTTTGCCGTCCGGTTTCGGAATTTGAACCCGTGAGGGGATCGGCGGCGGAGTCTGGGAGAGTTTCCCCGCCGTCGGTGGGAGAAACGGTCGGTTCCGGGGAGAAAATTTGGGGCGATCGCAACCCAATCTCGGCGGGGTCGTCCGGCGGAAAAATCAATGGCGTCTCTTCCGACGGTGCGGATGGAATGGGTGGCGAGAGGTGATTTTCTGGGGCGATCGCGGCATCCGAATTGACAGTCGAATATAATTCGTCCGCTTGCCAACTGCCGAAGTCTAACATGGGGTGAGCCTCCTACACGGGGAACCGACGGAACCGACGGTTCTTTTTTGCTCCGGACTCCTCACTCTTTTAATATAACGTTTGTCAAAACATTTGAACCGACCCCTTTTCGCCACAACGTTCGCACCGGGGGAGATCCGCGCATTAATAAAAAAAAGATTAAAGAATCTGAAAACGATTAACAATTATTAATTATTAATGATTAATTGTTGGCATCTGAGGGGGTTGTCGCCAGTGCTTCGCCACATCGGCGGATGTAATATCGGGCTACTTGATCCGAGGGATTTTTAGCAATGATCGCTTCAAATAATTCTAACGCTTCTTCAATCCGGCTGTTTCTCCAAGCTCGGGTGGCGCGATCGAATAAAGGACGGGTGCGAATTTTGGTTTCGGAAATGGGATAATTCAAACTTCCGAGCAGTTCGTAAATTTCCAAAGGTTGAGTTTTGCCTCGGGGCGTTACGCGGTCGATCCAGCGAGTATAAAAAAAGTTTGATTTTGCTTGTCTATCTGTCATAGATTCTGCAGTTTCAACAGCCACTTGACTGGCGATAATGTGGCATCCGTAAACTTTGGTCAGTCCCTCCAAACGGGAGGCGGTATTGACGATATTTCCGATAACGGTAGAATCCATGCGATATTCCGATCCCAGAGTGCCGATCATGCCGATGCCGGTGTCGATGCCGATGCCAATGCGGATCGGTTTTTGGATTTTAAATTGGCGGCGATCGCGGTTGAATTCCCGCAAACTCTGTTTCATCATCAAAGCCGAATTAAAAGCGTCCGTCGCGTGATCGTTCGGGCGATCAAAAACCGCCATGATCGCGTCTCCCAAATACTTGTCAATGAATCCGTTGTGGGTGGAAATACAGCGGCTCATCTGGTTGAAAAATGCATTCAACCATTCAAACGTTTCTCGCGCCTGTTGAGATTCCGCGATCGCCGTAAAGCCGCGAATATCGCAAAACAGAACCGTCAGTTCCTCCTCCGTCACATTTCCCAACTGGATCGACTCCACCCCTTCGGGGGCGATGCGTTTTAAAAATTGCTGGGGGACGAAGAGTTGAAATTTGTCCGACAGATATTCGTTGATCTGCCAAGCCGCGGACAGTTGCCGCCGGTTTTGTTCTTGAACCTGCCGCTGCAACTGCACCTGATTCGTCCGCGATCGCATTTTATTGAGCTTCAAAATATTGGTAATTTTCGCCAACAACAGTTCGCTGTTAAACGGTTTGGTAATGTAATCGTCCCCCATTTTCTCCAACCCTTTCAACCGGGACTGGTCGTCGTCCAAAGCCGTCACAAAAATGATCGGGATCGTCTGCAACCGGCTATCTTCCCGCAGTTTTTCGCAGATCTCAAACCCGTCCATATCCGGCATCATAATATCCAGCAGCACCAAATCCGGCGGCAACTTCTGCGCCAGTGCCAGGGCTTCCCGTCCCGACTCGGCCAAGTCGGTGCTGTAACCTTGCGAAATTAATAACTCTTCCAATAACACCAAATTGGCCGGTTCGTCATCGACTAGGAGAATGTGCGACTGTGTTTCAGACATGGGGTTGGGGGGGTAACGGTTCGGGGAAAATGAAAGTTTGACGACCTGCCGGACGGCAAAATCGATCGCGACATCGGCCCTATTTAATTTTATCTTTTCGGCAGATACCCCTGTTAACCAGTGAAAATTGAGATCGGGTTGATCCTCATCTATGCAAATTGTAACGATCCTGAGAATTGTCCGGGTGCGAGCCCGTCCCGCCACCCTCACTTACCATTGAGCAAACGTTTGATCGTCTCCAACGCCGTTTCCACATCCAGCGGTTTGCTCAAATAAGCGATCGCCCCGGCCTCCAGACAGCGATCGCGGTCCCCCGGCATCGCCATCGCCGTCACCGCCACCACCGGGACCGCCTTCCAAACCGGATGCCGCTTCAATTCCCGCATCAGTTCAAACCCGTCGATCTCCGGCAGTTGAATGTCCATCAAAATCAGATCCGGCAACGTCCCGGCTTTCGCCAGGGGGGAATGAATCAAATCCAACATCGTCTGGCCGTCGGCGATCAATTCCACCTGATACCCCTCCAATTCCAACATCTCAGAAATCAACAACTGATTGAACGGTTGATCCTCCACCACCAACATCCGGGGGGTATTTCCCTTTTTCAACTGGGGCATCGGTTCGGCAGTTTGATAAGTCTCCATCTCGGAAGGGGGGCTTTTTGCCAATTCCTGCCGCATTTCCGTCAGCGGCAGCCACACCCGGAACCGGCTCCCCTCGTCAACCTGGGTCTGCAACGAGACAGTCCCCCCGTGCAGTTCGGCCAGACGCTTGGTGAGCACCAACCCCAATCCCGTCCCCTCGTGGCGGCGCGTCAGGGACGAGTCGATCTGTTGGAAGGGTTGGAACAGCAGATGCCAGCGATCTTCAGGGATACCGATGCCGGAGTCGAGCACTTCCAGGCATAAATAGGGGGTGCTCTCGTTGACCGGAGAGCGATCGGGGCGGTAATCTCCCGCCATCTGCGCCCCGTAGGCCAGTTGTCCGCTCAACCGCACCTTTCCCCCTTCCGGGGTGAATTTCACCGCGTTGGAGAGCAGGTTGATCAAAATTTGGCGCACCCGCCGCTCGTCGAGTAAAACCTCGGTGATGCGATAATCTAACTCCAACGAGAGAGCCAGACATTTTTTTTCGGCCCGGGGTTGGATCATTTTCAGGCACTCGCTGCACAGTTGGTGGATGTTGACCGATTCCAGGTTCAACTCGGTTTTGCCGGATTCGATTTTGGAGAGGTCGAGGATGTCGTTGATGAGCTGCAACAGGTGCTTGCCGCTTTTTTCGATAAACTGCACCTGGTTGATCTGGCGCGTGTTGAGTTCCCCGGCGGTTTTGCGCTTGAGCAGGTCAGAGAAGCCCAAAATGCTGTTGAGGGGGGTGCGGAGTTCGTGGGACATGGAGGCGAGAAACTCCGATTTCAGTTGGGAGGCCCGCTCCAAGTTTTCGTTGCTCTGGCGCAGCCGTTCCTGGGCCTGGGCGCGTTCGATCGCCGTTCCGAGGGTGCGGCAGGCGGCGAAGAGCATATCGAGTTGGGGATATTGCTGCATTTTTTCGAGGTCCCGGGATTCGAGGGTCAGGACTCCGATGATCTGGCCGGTGGTGCAGGGGATGGGGAAAATTCCCAGCTTGCCGATCCCCGGGTGGCGGAATGCGGGGACGGACTGGGGGTGGTTGGCGTAGTCTTCCACGAACACGGGTTGCCCCGTCTCCACCACGTCCCACAGCAGGCCTTCGCCGTGGGGGATGCCTTGATTTAACATGGATTGCATTTCGGTGACGGCGGGTTCCCCGTAGGTGGCCACGAATTGGCCGGAAATTTGGTTTCCCACCATGCCGGTGACGCGGTTGTTGCCTTCCCCGAGGATGACTTTGACATCGCCGAAGGCCGCGTCCATGACTTGAATCAGGTAGTTGAGGGCGAATTGGGCGATCTCTTGCAGGTTGTCGAGGTCCTGGAGGCGTTCGTTGAGTCCCAGGAGAAAGCGCAGCCGCCGGACTTCGGTGTTGAGGTTCAGTTGGGTGTTGCGGTGGTCGGTGACGTCCCGGAAGGTGAGCAGGCGTCCGCCCTGGGGGGTGGGGATGCTTTGGATTTCCAGGCAAATTTGGTTGTCCTGTTGGATGCAGAAGCAGAGGCGATCGCTTTGAGTGTTGCCGATGGTGCGTTTGAGGTGTTCGCACTGATCCTCGGACCAGTGGCCCCGGGAGGTGATGGCGGCGCAGAGTGCCTCGATGTCGGGTCGGGCCGCGAGGAATTCGGCGGGGAACCCCCAGAGATCCGCGAGTTTTTGGTTGAACCGGACGAGGCGATCGCTCGGGTCGAACAGGGCGATGGCGTGGTCGATTTCATTGAGGATCAGGGCTTGCTCGTCCGTTAACTGCTGTGTGTCCATGGGTTTTGTCAGATCTCGAATCTCAACTGGGCAGCGCCCCACCTCGGGGGATCGCCTCCTCCACCTTCAGAAAAGTTAACAAAAGTTAATTGAAGGTTGGGGTGAGGCAGATCGAAAGGGGCCGTGATCTCGGACGGAAGGCGATCGCTTCCGCCGGCGAGGGAAGACCGGAGCGAGCAACTGAAAACAAATGGAGTCGAAGTGAGAGCGACGGGAGGGCTAACTTCCAGGTTAT
The DNA here is from genome assembly GCA_050045915.1 of Limnospira sp. Lineage (GTDB taxonomy): Bacteria > Cyanobacteriota > Cyanobacteriia > Cyanobacteriales > Microcoleaceae > Limnospira. Next base: position 24,282 of record JBNGCR010000037.1, on the reverse strand, counting down.
CAAAGTGGCGAGAATTTCGACGGTTTCGGACTCCGATCGCCCGTCAACCGCGATCGGGGATTGATCTTCTGCTAGGCTCTCTCTTGAGATAGACGACATCGAGACGAAGTTTCCGGATAATGGGCTTAACTTGACCCGTTTATTATCATATCCAATATATTTTGTCAAGACCTGCGGTCTGGTAAATTATTTCGATCCGGGGGATTTTAATCGAAAATTGGCTCAAAAAAAGTTGTTTTGACAACCTCTGGTGGTATATGATGAGAATATTGTAAAGTTTTATTGAGATTCGGTCATCAACTTTGCCCCCGGGCAAGGGCGATCGTCCGAAGCAATTTAGAGAGGAGCAAACACGATGGCTTTTGAACTTCCCGATTTACCCTATTCCAAAGACGCTCTGTCATCCGGCAAGATGTCTGCCGATACCCTGTCGTACCACCACGACAAGCACCACGCAGCCTACGTCAGCAAACTCAACGCGGCGATCGAAGGCACGGACATGGCGAATATGTCCCTGGAAGAGATTATCAAGGCGACCTACAACGATTCCTCCAAGTCCGGCGTCTTCAACAACGCCGCCCAGGTGTGGAACCACAGCTTTTTCTGGAAGTGCATGAAACCGGGCGGTGGCGGCCAACCCACCGGCGCCCTGGCCGAAAAAATTAACGCCGACTTCGGCAGCTTCGACAAATTTGCCGAAGAGTTCAAGAGTGCGGCGGCCACCCAGTTCGGCAGCGGTTGGGCCTGGTTGGTCCTCGACAACGGGACCCTGAAAGTGATGAAGACCCCCAACGCGGTCAACCCCATCGTCGAAGGCAAAACCCCCCTGCTGACTTTGGATGTTTGGGAACACGCCTATTACCTCGACTTCCAAAATGCCCGGCCCGGTTTCATCGACAACTTCATGAATAACCTGGTCAACTGGGATTTCGTCGCCGAAAATCTCGCATCCGCCAGCTAAAATTGGTGACAATCTGGCTATAATTTGCCCATTTTGATGGCTTGAGTGGACATCCGCCACTCAAGTTTCAACGGACAGTCACGGTCATCGTGGCTGTTTTGTCGTAGACGCAGACTCTTATGGATTCTCGAGATCTCGCCCGCTACATCGAAGCCACCGACGGCATTTCTAAACCGTGGCTCCTGGTACAATTGCGCCTCAAAAAGCTCCAGGAACGGCGATCCGAGTTGTCAGAGTCGGAATACGTCCGGGAATTGTCCGCTTTGCACGAAGAATTGATGAATTTGGGAGAATGGTGGGTCGGGATCGAGTCGGAAGTGTTCGGCGATCGCTGAATAGAATAGGGGTGTGGGGATTTTTAGATTCCCCGCCGAACTCGTCAATTGTTTGATCGGCGACAGAAGTTTGGACCCAACCGTGATTGATCAATATGTGCGCCCCAGTTGCTTGTGGTCAAAATGGGGCGATCGCTCGCCCTGCTTTAAATAACCTCCTCTCAGGTAAAGCACCTCGTCCGACTTGTTAAAGACTTGGTAAATCTGCCGAAAATTCCTTGACATCAAAGAAATAAGCAGGTTCCATATTAGCTAGAAAAATATTTAAATCTACCAAATTGGATGGGGTGCATGAAAGGAAATAACGTTACAAAAATGATTCAGATCGAATAATTCCATCTCTCGATCTCCCATCGGCTGACGGGAGCAATGCCGGTCAGCATCCGAGGGGCGATCGCGTCCAGATCATCCCCGACGATGGTCAGAAACCCGCTTTTAAATAAAAGTCTCCGATCCTGCCCAGATTTTAATCTTCAAAATTCCGAAATTTTGGGTTTAAATTCACCCAGCAGATTAGAGACTTTCAATTCGTCGAAACTCGACCGAATCTGAATCAGATGGTGTCCCATGATCGTAAACAGGGTTACGTTGCCCCCTTCCAACTCTCTTTTCAACTCAAAAACTCTCTCAGACCGGGCCTGGAGTTCCCAGTCCTTACCCCAACCCCCGCAATGGGGTGAAACCCACTTTCGCGGACGGGTAGGAGAATTTCTCAACGCGCCCCTAGCCCTCCAGATCGGATATTGGAGCGGTCAAGTCCTGCAAGCCTCTACCTCCCGCCCCGGCCCCGTGATTCTCGGCCAAGATTCCAGGCCGTCGAGCAATCTGCTGGCCATGTCCCTCTCCGCCGGTTTAGCAGCCACCGGTTTGGAAGTGTGGCATCTGGGACTGTGTCCGACCCCGGCGGTATCGCACCTGACCGCAGCCGCCGGGGCCGTCGGTGGCGTGATGATTTCCGCCGACGAAGGAACCCCCGACCAGAACGGCATCAAAATACTCGGTGCCGACGGGATGCCCATTTCTCCGAGTCTCCACTACCAAATTGAAGCGGGAGTGCGGGGAAAGGGCGATCTCTTGGGGTGCAATCGCCTCGACTCCTACCGGTGGGGGCGACAGTACCACCGACCGGAGTGGCTCGGACACTACCGCCAATTTTTACAGGATTCAAGACCTCCGACAGATTTGTGCGGACTGCGAATTGTCCTAGATTTGGCGTGGGGAGCAGCCGCCCACCTGGTTCCCGCCCTCTTCGAGTCCTGGGGGGCACAGGTGATCAGCCTCCACGACCGACCCGACGGCGATCGCATCAATATCGACTGCGGTTCCAACTCCCCCGACGGGCTGCGACGAGCCGTTTTGGAAAGCCGAGCCGATCTAGGATTTGCCTTCAGCGGCGATGCCGGACGGGTTTTGGCGATGGACGACCGGGGGGAAATCGTCGATGGAAACCACATCCTTTACTTGTGGGGCACAGCCCTCAAACGGCGGGGACAACTTCCGAATCGGACGGTCGTCTCCAACCCAATGGCGAACTTGGCCTTTGAACGGGCTTGGGTTGCCTCTGGGGGCCGGCTGGTGCGAATTCGCGGCAACGAGTCCCACATCCATCCAGAAATGCTGCGGTTGGGGGCGATTTTGGGCGGTGACCCGTCCGGTTCCATTTTCTGCCGGCACTACGGCGGAACGGGGGACAGCGTGCTGAGTGCCTTACATTTAGCCGCCCTGACCCGGGAAGCCCGGATGTCTCTAGCCCAACTGAAACGGGAGAGCTTCCAACTGTATCCCCAAGTGGGGCAGACGGTGTCCGTCAAACAGTGCGATCACCTGCTCACTTGGTGGGAATGCGAACCCTTGTGGCGGGCGATCGAAAGGGCAGAAACGGCGATGGGAAATCAAGGGCGCGTCATTGTGCAAGTGACCGCAAACTTGGAACCCCAATTGAGGATAACAGTCGAAGCCTCTCGCGTCAATATCGCCCATTATTGGTTAGAATATCTCCTCTCAGCCGTCCGACGGGAACTTCCTTCCTAGTCAATAAAATCGCGATTTCCAAGGGTGGACTTCCCACTCACTCTATCAATTTAGGGGCTTTTTTATGAAGTTTGGAGGTTCAATCATGGGTTTCGTCAAACACCCAGCCGATGGCACGAGTGAGTCCGGCTCTTTAATTTCCGGACGTGTGAGTTCTCACCACCGGAAATCTAATTTATGGTTGAAATGGTTGCTGCCCGGACGATGGGTCAAGCGGTGGTTGCTCGTCAGTGGTATCGGAATTCTATTGATCGGTTTGGGTCTGGGAATTTGCCTGACTCGAATCTCGATGGATTGGCAACAGTTGGCCCTTGACCTCCAGAATATCCTGCCGGTGTTACCTAGCCCCGCCTCCGGCGCGATCGCGGTTCTACTGGGCTTGTTTTTGGCGATCTGGGGACAGATCCGGGCAGCCACTTCCATGACCGACCTGCTGGCCCGAACAGCCGTCGAGTCCCGCGATCGCCATCCGGTCGGGTCCGTTTCTTCCCCTCCCTCCCCCAAAGTCGTCCTCATCGGCGGCGAGAAAGAGTTATCCGGCATCTCGCGGGGGTTGAAATATTATCGCGCCACCATCACCGCCACCGTTGACTTGACGACAGCCGGGAAAGGGTCCGAATCCCTCAAGGGCAAACATCCATCTTTATCCAGCCGCTTCCATTCGTTTCCCCGGGAAAATCCCCCCCTCCCGAAGTCGGTCAATTTATTTCAAACCCTCGGGACGGGGAAGCCTCCGGTGTCTCCGGTGTCGATCATCGAGAAATCAACCTCTCCATGCCCGGGAACTCCGGCGAATTTCCCGTTTTGGGTAGCCTCGTCCGAGTCACTCCCCTGTCTCAACGGGGGCGGGTGTATCCGGGATTCCATGCCCTCAGAATGGGTTCGGGCGATTCGAGAAGCGGACTGTATTATTGTCGGTCCGGGAAGTTTGTACACCCATTTGATTCCGAATCTGAACGTCCCCGAAATTCGAGATGCGATCGCCCAGGCCCAGGCCCTGCGCGTCTATGTCTGCAACCTGATGACGGAACCGGGCGAAACGGACGGATATACCGTCGCCGAACACCTTCGCACCCTTCACGACACCTGCGGTGGCCCGCTATTTGATGCGGTTTTGGTGCAGCGTGGCAGCCCTTCGGCCCGATCGCTGATGCATTACGCCCAAGACAATATTCACCCCGTTTATTTCGATCGCGAAGAGGTGGAAGAACTCGGATGTGAGGTGATCGAAGCCAATGTTATGAGGGAAGATGAAAAAACCGGCACCGTCCACCACCATCCTCAACGACTAGCTCGGGTACTCTTGAATTGGTACGAAGAACATCGGACGGCGCGATCGGTTGCTAAAATCAACCCGTCCCCCCCCAACTTCTGAATGGCCAACCCCACCGATACCATGAACCCGGCAGATCGTCCCATCCCTGAACCCAAACTGATCTTCCTCGATGCGGTCGGAACCCTATTCGGCCTGCGGGATAGCGTCGGAGAAACTTACGGCAACATCGCCAAAAAGTGGGGCGTGGATGTCCCCGCCAAACCCCTCGACCGAGCCTTCTTCGATGCCTTCTCCGCTGCCCCCCCGATGGCATTTCCCGACGCCGATATCAGCGATATTCCCCGGTTGGAGTTTGAATGGTGGCTCGATGTCGCCGCCCGAAGTTTTAAAGCGGTGGAAGCCTTCGATAAGTTCCCCAATTTTTCCGAATTTTTCGTCGATCTTTACGAAGAATTTGCCACCGCAAAGCCTTGGATCGTTTATTCCGATGTCATTCCCAGTCTCAATAAATGGCGCGATCGCGGTATCGAACTCGCCGTATTATCCAACTTTGATTCCCGACTCTATCCCGTCTTAAATGCCCTGGGACTCGCCCCCTATTTCTCCGGTATCACCATTTCCACCGCAGTCGGCGCCGCCAAACCCGACCCCAAAATATTTGCGATCGCCCTCGAAAAATACGACCTTTCTCCCCCGCAAGTTCTCCACATCGGCGACAGTTTAAAAGCCGACTGCGAAGGGGCGAAAGCGGCTGGAATTCCCGCCATCTGGATCGATCGCGACGGCGAAAACAACCCGCCAACCTACCCATCCGATCTGCGGCGATGCACCACATTGGCAGAAATCAAACTGTCCAGATAGCAAAGCCTCAGAATTGGGGATTTGCGATCGCCATCTCCCCCAGCACCGTGGCGGCAACCTTAATAGGGTTGCCCATGAGAATGTGGGAACACCGTGGCGGCAACCTTATAGGGTTGCCTGTGGGGGGAGTTCCTTCCAACCGCCCCACCGCCGAACCTCCCGGAACTCCGCCCTCGGACAGAAAAGGTGAGAACCAGACTTGACGAAACTCCACATTTAACATATGATAAAAAATCGTCGTCAAAACGCAGGCGACTGTTGGCATGGGGATGGCTAACTCCTAGGATTTGCCAGGAACCGGCGGTTCTATCGTCGCCACTTCCAAAATCTCGTCGATTGTTCAAAGCTGTCTCAGCTTCGCCCAATTGTAACGCGCCAGCAGTCCGGTCGGTCAAGCCTCAAAACCGTTTGACCGCCACCGCCGAAAAAGGATACTGAGTAGAACGCTACTCAAGTCCGAGCGACATCCGGGCAGCACTGAGGAAGATTCCTCAGTCTTGGAACAGCTTAAACAAGTTGATAGCCTGAAACCCTTCCAGGTTGACCAGCCTCGGCAACCGGGCTGCACAGCCGGAAGAGGCGATCGGTATGCCTGCCCCGAACCCGGGGAACTCAATTGATGATGCCCCCAGTATCATCGGCTCGGCGGATTAACCGTAACGGGAAATCCAGCCCTATTGTAATGCGTAGAAAAGAGAGGCTAGTTTAAGTGTCTGTAGGTATCCTCGGCACCAAGCTCGGCATGACTCAGGTATTTGACGCCGAAAGCGGAAAAGCCATTCCGGTGACGGTCGTTCAAGCCGGGCCATGCCCCATCACCCAAGTCAAAACTGAATCAACAGATGGCTACACCGCCATCCAGCTTGGCTACGGTGAAGTTCCCAATCAAACCCGCAAGCTCAAAGCCAAAAAATCCCCCGAAAAAGAAGTTAACAAATACCTCAGCCACGCCGAACAGGGACACCTGGCAAAATCCAACAGTCCCCTAGTACGCCACCTGAAAGAATATCGGGTCGAGAGCAGCGACAGCTTTGAGCTCGGCGGCGAAATTAAAGTGGATCAATTTGAACCCGGACAACTGGTGGACGTGACCGGCATTAGTATGGGTCGAGGGTTTGCGGGAAACCAAAAACGCAATAACTTCCGACGCGGACCGATGGCCCACGGCTCCAAAAACCACCGCCTCCCCGGTTCCATCGGACCCGGAACCACACCGGGCCGCGTTTACCCCGGCAAAAAAATGGCAGGTCGCTACGGTGGCAAACAAATTACCACCCGGAAACTGACCGTCGTGCGGGTTGATACGGATCGGAATTTGCTGTTAATCAAGGGTTCGATCCCCGGAAAACCGGGTGGCCTGCTCAATATCAAACCGACCAACCAGGTGGGTGGCAAGTAGAGAGAAGACAGGGGGAAATATGGTTGATTGTGTCGTTCGCAACTGGCAGGGGGAAGACGTCGGACAGGCGACCCTGGAATTGAAAGTTGCCAAAGAAGAAAACGCCTCCCACATCGTCCACAGAGCATTAGTCCGCCAGATGAACAATGCTCGTCAGGGAACGGCGAATACGAAGACCCGCTCCGAAGTGCGGGGGGGTGGCCGCAAGCCGTGGCGTCAAAAAGGAACCGGGCGAGCCAGAGCCGGTTCGATCCGTTCGCCACTCTGGCGCGGAGGCGGGATTATTTTCGGCCCCAAGCCCAGAGATTACGGCATCAAGATGAATCGCAAGGAGCGGCGTTTAGCCCTGCGGACGGCGCTGCAAAGTCGGACGGAAGACATGGTGGTGGTGGAAGATTTTGCCTCCCAACTGCCCCGGCCGAAAACCAAAGATTTGATGGCCGCTTTAGACCGGTGGGGCATCTCCGCCGGAGAGAAAGTGCTGCTGGTGTTGCCCGAAAAGCAAGAAAACGTCTACCTGTCGGGTCGCAACGTGGCAAAGATGAGAATTTGTCTGGCGGACAGCTTGAACGTGTACGACGTCCTCGCGGCCGACAAAATCGTGACCACGGCCGATGCCCTTGCGAAAGTTCAGGAGGTTTATGGTGACTGAATTTAAGACCCGCGATCTGGCCGACGTGATCCGGCGTCCGATCGTGACGGAAAAGGCGACCATCCAGATGGAGCTTAACCAGTTCACGTTCGACGTCGATCCCCGGGCGGACAAACCGACAATCAAAGCGGCGGTCGAACTGCTGTTTCCGGTCAAAGTTCTGAGCGTGAACACCCAAAACCCGCCCCGCCGGAAGCGTCGGGTCGGGCGGTTCGCCGGTTACAAGCCGAGTTACAAAAAGGCGATCGTCACCCTAGAGGACGGGGAACCTCTGAGAAAAATCCTCTTCCCGGAGGTTTAGGTTGGCACCGAAGCCCCAACAGGATAGGGAAGTTGGAGCCAAAATCTAACTTTCACGGAAATAGACAGAGGATCGATTATCATGGCAATTCGTTTTTACCGACCCTATACCCCCAGTACCCGCCAACATACCGTCTCGGAATTTACAGAGGTCACTCGCACCGGGTCGGAAAAATCCTTGACCGTCTCCAAACACCGCAACAAAGGTCGTAACAACCGCGGCGTGATCACCTGTCGCCACCGGGGGGGCGGCCACAAAAAGCTGTATCGAATTATCGATTTCCGGCGCGACAAGCACAACATTCCGGCGAAAGTAGCCGAGATCGAATACGATCCCAACCGCAACGCCAGAATTGCCCTGCTGTTCTACAGCGACGGCGAAAAGCGCTATATCCTGCATCCAGCCGGGTTGGCGGTCGGAACCACGATCGTATCCGGACCCGAATCGCCCATCGAGGTGGGCAACGCCCTGCCTTTGTCCAAGATTCCCTTGGGTACGAGCGTCCACAACGTGGAATTGGTTCCCGGCAAAGGGGGACAGATGGTGCGGGCGGCGGGGGCAAGCGCCCAGGTAATGGCGAAGGAAGGGGATTACGTCACCCTGAAACTCCCCTCCGGGGAACAGCGGAAAATTCCCGCCCGGTGCTACGCCACCATCGGTCAAGTGGGCAACGTGGACTCCAGAAACATCAGCATCGGGAAAGCCGGTCGAAATCGATGGCTGGGCAAGCGCCCGACCGTTCGGGGTAGCGTGATGAACCCCGTTGATCACCCCCACGGCGGCGGTGAGGGACGCGCCCCCATCGGTCGCAGCGGCCCGGTGACACCCTGGGGCAAACCCGCATTGGGCGCCAAGACCCGAAATCCGAAGAAGCGCAGCACGGCTTTGATCGTGCGCCGCCGTCGGAAATCCTCGAAGCGCGGCAAGGGTGGACGTCAGACCTAAGATGGTTTGGAAGGTCGAGGCGGTTCCCGCGCGAATCGCCCCGCCGCTTGCCAGCATTTCCATCACCTTTTGAATTTCAGAACACACCATGTCTCGATCGCTAAAAAAAGGTCCATTCGTTGCCGACCATTTGCTCAAAAAAATTGAAAAGCTCAATTCTGACAACAAGAAGGAAGTGATCAAAACTTGGTCGCGGGCTTCCACCGTCGTCCCCCAAATGGTCGGCCATACGATCGCCGTCCACAACGGACGCCAGCACGTTCCCGTCTTTATCAGCGAACAGATGGTGGGACACAAGTTGGGCGAATTTGCCCCCACCCGCACCTTCCGAGGTCACGCCAAGAGCGATAAGAAAGCCCGCCGATAAGGAGTAAAGATATGGCTGTCGATACCACTGCAGAAGTTCGAGCGATCGCTCGTTACATCCGAATGTCCCCCTCCAAAGTCCGGCGGGTTCTCGACCAAATTCGCGGACGCAGCTACCGGGAAGCCCTGATCGTCCTGGAGTTCATGCCCTACCGCGCCTGCACCCCCGTGCTGAAAGTGCTGCGATCGGCCGTCGCCAACGCCGAACATAACCAGGGCTTAGACCCCGCTAACTTGGTCATCTCCCAAGCCTTCGCCGACGCCGGACCGAGCCTCAGACGCTACCGGCCCCGCGCCCAAGGTCGGGCCTACCCGATTCGCAAGCCCACCTGTCACATCACCGTGGCAGTGGCCCCGATGGAAGACGCCGGCTAAACGGGTCCTCAAACCCGCCCGGTCGAGCATTTAAACCTTAAATTTGCATTTTCGGATCGCCCGTCCGTCCAACTACAGACCGAATCATTAAGCTCTTATGGGACAAAAAATACATCCGATTGGTTTTCGCCTCGGCGTCACCCAAGAACACAAATCCCGCTGGTTTGCGGATACCGCCCAGTATCCCCAACTCCTGCAAGAAGACCACACCATCCGCCAGTACATCCAGAAAAATCTCAGCAACGCCGGGATCTCCGACGTCCGCATCGAGCGCAAAGCCGACCAAATTGACTTGGAAGTTCAGACGGCCCGGCCCGGTGTGGTGGTCGGCCGCGGCGGGACGGGGATCGAAGCCCTGCGCGTCGGCCTCCAGAAAGAACTCGGCAGCAACCGCCAGATCCGCATCAACGTCGTGGAAGTCTCCCGGGTCGATGCCGACGCCACCTTGATCGCCGAGTACATCGCCCAGCAACTCGAAAAGCGGGTTTCCTTCCGCCGCGTCGTCCGCCAAGCCATCACCCGCGCCCAAAAAGCCGGCGTCGAAGGCATCAAAGTCCAGGTCAGCGGCCGCCTGAACGGCGCGGAAATCGCCCGCACCGAGTGGACGCGGGAAGGCCGGGTTCCCCTCCACACCCTGCGGGCAGATATCGATTACGCCTACTGCACCGCCCTGACGATTTACGGCATCCTCGGCGTTAAAGTCTGGATCTTCAAAGGAGAAATCATCCCGGGTCAGGAAGAAACCCCCGCCCCGGCTACTAATCAGCCCCGGCGGAGCCGACAGCCCCGGCGTCAGAAGTACGACGACCGCTCGAATGAGACTTGAGGGCGGTACGGAGTCCCTCTAACTCCGACCTACACCCCAACCACCTTGTCCACCCACCACCCCAAACGCGATCATGTTAAGTCCGAGAAGAACAAAATTCCGCAAACAACAGCGCGGCCGGATGCGGGGTCAGGCGACTCGCGGGAACGAGATCAACTTCGGCGATTTTGCCCTGCAGGCCCTCGAACCGTCCTGGATCACCTCCCGGCAAATCGAAGCGGCCCGCCGTGCCATGACCCGCTACATCCGCCGGGGCGGGAAAATCTGGATTCGCGTCTTCCCCGATAAACCCGTGACCATGCGCCCCGCCGAAACCCGGATGGGTTCCGGTAAAGGGGCCCCCGAATATTGGGTCGCCGTCGTCAAACCCGGACGCATCATGTTTGAAATCGCCGGCGTCCCCGAAAATGTCGCCCGGGAAGCCATGCGTCTCGCCTCCTTCAAACTCCCGATCAAGACCAAGTTTCTGGCCCGGGAAACCGAACAATCCTAAACTCACGCGGGAGTTGGGAGAAGCAAAAATAGTTGTCAATTATCACTTGTCAATTATCAATTCCCCACACCCTAGTTTAAAAAACGACCGAGGAACGAACCATGCCCCTTCCCAACATCGAAGATGCCAGACAGCTCGGAGATGAGGAACTGTCCGAGAAAATTCTGGAGATCAAAAAACAACTGGCAAACCTGCGCCTGCTCAAAGCGACCGGACGCCTCGAAAAGCCCCACGAAATCCGACACGCCCGCCACCGATTGGCCCAGTTGCTGACCGTGGAACGGCAAAGACAGCTCGAAGCTGCGACGGAATCTGAGGCCCAGACCTAGGCGAATAGAACTCGAACCCCGATCGCGGGGGAAAGTTTTCTGAAACCTCGACCCGAACTTTTATTTCTCACTTCTCACGATCATGGCAGTTAAAGAACGAGTTGGCGTAGTCGTCAGCAACAAAATGGAAAAAACGGTGGTGGTTGCCATCGAAAACCGCTCCCCCCACCCCAAATATGGAAAAATTGTCGTGAATACCAAGCGGTACAAAGTTCACGACGAAGAGAATGCTTGTCAGGAAGGCGATCGCGTCCGGATTCGAGAAACCCGGCCGATGAGTCGCACCAAGCGCTGGAATGTCGTTGAAATTATCAACCCAACCGGCGAGTAAAGGTCATCGGGACTTACAGAAAAAGCGGGGAGAAATCCGGCGGGGAGTTCGGAAACCGAGGGACATCTAACATCCCCACGCCCCACACCCCAACCAATCGACAAGTCATTTTCTGTTTATCTTCGCCCCCTAACAACTGACAAAACGAGCACCATGATTCAACAGCAGTCCATACTCAATGTTGCGGATAACAGCGGAGCCCGCAAACTCATGTGTATCCGCGTCGTGGGTGGGGGAAATCGTCGCTACGGCAAAATCGGTGACGTGATCATCGCTGTCGTCAAAGATGCAATTCCCAACATGGCGGTGAAAAAATCCGATATCGTCCGGGCCGTGATCGTCCGCAGTCGCCAGGGACTGCGCCGGGACAGCGGGATGAGCATCCGGTTCGACGACAACGCTGCCGTCATCATCAACCCGGACGGCAACCCCAGAGGAACCCGCGTATTTGGACCCGTGGCGCGGGAATTGCGGGACAAAAATTTCACCAAAATTGTTTCTCTCGCACCGGAGGTACTTTAAATTATGCCCAAGCGCAAGCGCATAGCCGCCCCGCCCGAGGGCTTCAAAATGCACGTCAAAAAAGGAGATACCGTCCAGGTGATCGCCGGACGGGATAAAGGAAAAGTCGGAGAAGTGATCCGCGCCATTCCCAAACTCAGCAAAGTGGTGGTCAGAGACGTGAACGTGCGGACCAAACACGTCAAGCCCCAACAAGAGGGCGAATCCGGCCAAATCGTCAACTTTGAAGCCCCCATCCACAGCTCCAACGTGATGCTGTATTCCACCAAAGAAAAAGTAGCCAGCCGGGTTTCCTACACCTTCACCGACGAGGGGCGGAAGGTGAGGATGCTGAAAAAAACCGGGGAAATTATCGACTGACCGGCGGCAGTCCAACCTCCCCGAATGCCCCTTTTTTGCACCGAATGTTTCTCCGACATTCCTATCCCTGACCAAGCCCAGGGAACGTATCTAGGACAGCAACTATGGCCCCGAAACTCAAAACCACTTACCAAGAAACAATCGTCCCGAAACTGATGGAACAGTTCAAATACGAGAACATCCATCAGGTGCCCAAACTGGTCAAAGTGACCATCAACCGGGGATTGGGCGAGGCGTCTCAAAACGCCAAAGCCCTGGAATCTTCGGTGAACGAACTGGCGATCGTCGCGGGACAAAAACCGGTCGTCACCCGGGCGAAAAAGGCGATCGCCGGGTTCAAAATCCGCCAGGGGATGCCCGTCGGTGTCATGGTCACGCTCCGGGGCGATCGGATGTATTCCTTTCTGGAACGCCTGATCAACCTCGCCTTGCCCCGCATCCGAGACTTTCGGGGCATCAGTCCCAAAAGTTTTGACGGCCGCGGCAACTACAGCCTGGGTGTCAAAGAACAACTGATCTTCCCAGAAATCGACTACGACAGCATCGACCAAATTCGGGGACTCGACATCGCGATCGGGACCACAGCCGAAACCGACGAAGAAGGACGTGCCTTGCTCAAAGAAATGGGAATGCCCTTCCGGGAGAACTGAGGCAGTACAACAACGAGACAACTATGGCGACGAACGACACCATTGCAGATATGTTGACGCGCATCCGAAATTCCTGCATGGCGCGGCATCAAACGACCGAAATTCCATCCACCAAAATGACCCGCAGCATCGCCAAAGTCCTCCGGGATGAAGGCTTTATCGGGAACTTTGAAGAAACCGGCGAAGGGATCAAAAAATCCTTGGTTCTTTCCCTCAAATACAACGCCAAAACCCGTAGCCCCACGATCCGCAAATTGAAGCGGGTCAGCCGCCCCGGTTTGCGCGTGTACAAAAACCGCAAAGAACTGCCCAAAGTCCTCGGCGGCATCGGCATCGCGATCATTTCCACCTCCCGGGGGGTGATGACCGACCGAGAAGCCCGACGTCAGGGCGTGGGCGGCGAAGTGCTTTGCTACGTTTGGTAACTGTCCGACCGACGGACGGCATCCCAAACCCCAACCATTGCTCACCGACAATCAACGAAAGGATTATGTCTAGAATTGGTAAGCGTCCAATTCCGATTCCCCCCAAAGTCACCCTCACCCTCGACGGCCAAAATGTTACCGTCAAAGGACCCAAGGGCGAACTGTCCCGGGTGCTACCTGGCGAAGTGATCCTCGAACAGGAGGGCGACACCCTGCTCGTCAAGCGCCGGGACGAATCCCGCACGGCCCGCCAGCGCCACGGCCTGTGCCGCACCCTGGTGGCCAACATGGTCGATGGGGTCTCCAAGGGATTTGAACGACGCCTGGAAATCCAAGGCGTGGGATATCGGGCTCAGGTGCAAGGAAAAAACCTGATTTTAAACGTCGGCTACAGCAAGCCGGTGGAAATGAAACCGCCGGAGGGCATCACCGTGGCCGTCGAGAATAACACCAATGTGATTGTTAGCGGAATTAATAAAGAGGTGGTCGGCAACATGGCCGCCAAAATTCGAGCCGTCCGGCCGCCGGAACCCTACAAAGGCAAAGGCATTCGCTACGCCGGGGAACAAGTCAGACGTAAAGCTGGTAAGGCAGGTAAGAAATAATGAAGCGAACTCGTATCGAATCCCGTCAGCGCCGTCACAGCCGGGTGCGGCGCAAGGTGAACGGAACCTCGGATCGGCCGAGATTAGCCGTGTTCCGCTCCCACAAGCACATCTATGTCCAGGTGATCGACGACACTCAACAGCACACCCTGGCGGCGGCTTCGAGCTTGGACCCGGAATTGAAGACCGATCTGGAAACGGGAGCGACCTGCGACGCCTCTGTCAAAGTCGGTCAACTCATCGCCAAGCGATCGCTGGACCAGGGCATCGAGCGGGTCGTCTTCGACCGGGGCGGGTACATCTATCACGGCCGCGTCAAAGCCCTAGCCGACGCAGCCCGGGAAGCAGGCTTGGAGTTTTAATGTCCGTCCCCAAATGGTACGCTCATGCATATTGGGGAGTGATGTCCAAAACCGAATGAGGAATTCAAACGATGGCAGAGCAACAGCAGCGCCGTAAAAAAGGCAATCGCACCAAAGAAAAAGAATCAGAATGGCAGGAACGGGTCGTTCAAATCCGCCGCGTCACCAAAGTGGTCAAAGGCGGTAAAAAACTCAGCTTCCGCGCCATCGTCATCGTCGGCAATGAAAAAGGCCAGGTCGGCGTCGGCGTCGGCAAGGCCGCGGACGTGATCGGCGCCGTCAAAAAAGGCGTGGCCGACGGCCGCAAGAACGTCGTCGAAGTCCCCCTGACCAAATCCAATTCCATCCCCCACCCGGCCAACGGCGTGGGTGGCGGTGCCCAGGTGATGATGCGGCCAGCCGCCCCCGGTACCGGTGTAATTGCGGGGGGAGCCGTGCGAACGGTGCTGGAATTGGCCGGGGTGAAAAATGTCCTCGCCAAACAACTCGGCTCCAGCAACCCCCTCAACAACGCCCGGGCGACTATTGATGCCCTGTCGGGGTTGCGGACGTTCTCGGATGTCGCTAAAGAACGCGATATCTCGATCGAACAGCTTTACGCCTGACCTCCGGTGGGGCTGGCGAAGTCGTTTCCGAACTCAATGACAGCTTACGAATTGCGGACAGTTAACCATGAGATTACAAGATGCCCAGCCCAAAGCGGGTTCTAAAAAACGTCGCCGTCGCCTCGGCCGTGGCATTTCTGCCGGTCAGGGAGCCAGTTGCGGCAAGGGGATGCGGGGTCAGAAGTCGCGGTCGGGCGGCGGCACCCGACCCGGATTTGAAGGTGGACAAAATCCCCTCTACCGACGCCTCCCGAAGCTCAAAAGCTTCCCCCTGGTCAATCGAAAACAGTACACTACGATTAATGTAGGTCGTCTGGCTTCTCTGGATGCCAATGCGGAAGTGACCCTCTCCTCCTTAATTGCAGCGGGAATTCTCACGAGCGATCGCGGGCCGCTGAAGATTTTGGGAGACGGCGAACTCAACGTGGCACTTCAGGTCAAGGCCGCAGCCTTCACCCAGAGCGCCCGCTCCCAGATCGAAGCGGCCGGGGGAAGCTGTGAAGTCTTGGGAGCCGACAACACAGGTGGAGAGGAACCGGCGGAGTCGGCCTGACCCTCTCAGTCCCAATGGTGTGTTCAAGAGGTAGTCCTTCATGGTCGTCAGTCGAGAAAAAGCGCCAACTGCCCAGGAAACGTTCATGCAGATGGCTCAGGCGGCGGGGTTGCGGGGTCGAATCCTCGTGACCGTCGGCCTGTTGATTTTGGTGCGCTTGGGCGTTTACCTGCCCATTCCCGGGATCGACCGGGCAGCGTTTGCCGCCAACATTCAGAATACGCCCTTTATCGGTTTTCTGGATCTATTTTCGGGGGGCGGATTTTCGGCCCTGGGGATTTTCGCCCTGGGGATTCTGCCCTATATCAATGCTTCCATCATCATGCAGCTCATGACGGCCGCCCTGCCGACTTTGGAAGATTTGCAGAAAAACGAAGGGGAAGCCGGACGGCGGAAAATTTCCCAAATTACCCGCTATGTAGCCCTGGGGTGGGCGATTTTGCAAAGTATCGGCATCGCGATTTGGGTGAGTCCCTTCGCCGACAATCCGAACCAGCCCCAATTTTTGGTGATGGCTGAAGTTGTCCTCGCCCTGGCTGCGGGGTCGATGTTCGTGATGTGGGTGTCGGAACTGATCACCGAACGGGGCATCGGCAACGGAGCCTCCCTGCTGATTTTTATCAATATCGTGGCGGTGCTGCCCCGATCGCTGGGCGACACCATCGAGTTGGCCCAGAGCGGCGATCGCGCGATCGTCGGCCGGGTGATTATCTTACTCGCCATCTTCCTGGCAATGATCGTCGGCATCGTCTTCGTCCAGGAGGGAAGCCGCCGCATCCCCATCGTTTCGGCCCGCCGCCAGGTCGGCCGCAAGCTGTACCGGGAAAAAACCAGCTACCTGCCCCTGCGTCTGAACCAGGGCGGGGTGATGCCGATCATCTTCGCTTCGGCGGTGCTGATCCTGCCGTTGTCGCTGTCCCAGTTCGCCAACAATCCGGTCTTGGTGCAAATTTCCACCTACCTGAGCCCCGGCGGTCCAACTCCCTGGCTCTACATCGCCTTTTACTTGCTGCTGATCCTATTCTTCAGCTATTTCTACGCCTCCCTGATCATGAACCCCGTGGACATGGCCCAGAACTTGAAAAAGATGGGGGCAAGTATTCCTGGCATCCGTCCGGGGCGGGCGACGAGCGAATATATCGAGCGAGTCCTCAATCGCCTCACCTTTTTGGGGGCGATTTTCCTCGGCATGGTGGCGATCATTCCCACGGTGGTGGAAAGTGCTACCCGGGTGCCGACGTTCCGGGGCTTCGGGGCGACCTCCCTGCTGATTTTGGTAGGGGTGGCGATCGATACGGCCAAGCAAGTTCAAACCTACGTCATCTCTCAACGATATGAAGGAATGGTGAAACGATAGTGCAACAAGTGATTTTTTTGGGGCCGCCGGGATCGGGGAAGGGCACTCAAGCCGCTCGCCTTGCCGACATCCTGCACATCCCCCACATTTCCACCGGGGAAATTTTGAGATCTAACGTTTCTCAAGGAACCCCCCTCGGCCAACAAGCCAAAACCTACATGGATCGGGGCGATTTGGTCCCCGACCAGCTCGTTTTGGATATGGTCGAGGAGCGGTTGAAAGAACCGGACGCCCAAAAGGGGTGGATTCTGGACGGGTTTCCCCGCACCGTCTCCCAAGCTCAATTTGTGGAGGAAAAATTGTTGAATTCCGACGGCAATTCCTCTGAGGGCGAAGTGCAGGCGATCAACCTTGACGTCCCGGACGATGTCCTCGTGGAACGCCTGTTGGCTCGGGGACGTCAGGATGACAACGAGGAGACGATCCGCCGTCGCCTCCAGGTGTATCGGGAACAGACAGCACCCCTGATCGAGTTTTACGGCGATCGCGGGCAACTGCACGACGTGGACGGCGATCGCACGATGGACGAAGTAACGGCCCGCCTCAAAGAGGTGGTCGCCCCCGAATAACTGTAATTCCCCCTTCGGGAATCTGACGATCCCCCCGACTGCATCTAGCCCACCGATCAATGGGGAATATTGACCGAAGGATTGATGGTTCTGCGAGAGCTTCGCTCTAAATTTTTGATAAGATCTGTTAAGAAATGCATCCGGATGCCAATCCCCAAATCCATCGGGCTAGATTGAAGCAGTCCGCCAGGAAAATTCATCTGTCGAATTGAGGAATTAACAGTTTGTCCAAACAAGACTTGATCGAAATGGAAGGAACCGTGACCGAGTCCCTTCCCAACGCCATGTTTCGGGTCGATCTCGATAACGGATTTAATGTACTTGCCCACATTTCCGGTAAAATCCGCCGCAACTACATTAAAATTCTGCCGGGCGATCGCGTCAAGGTCGAATTGACACCTTACGACCTCACCAAAGGTCGGATCACATATCGCCTGAAAAAGAAATAGGTGCAGGGAAAGTTGTTAATTCATCCAGGTTGATTCACCTCAACCCTGGATCGATCGCCCTCGTCTGTGATATAATTATAAATTTGTTGTAGTGTTGCTCTATATCGCATGAAAGTTCGAGCATCAGTCCGGAAAATTTGTGAAAAGTGTCGCATCATTCGCCGCCGCGGCCGGGTGATGGTGATTTGCTCCAACCCCAAACATAAACAGAGGCAAGGATAGCCGGGGCCACCCCTCTATCCAGCTTTCCATGTCGAGCCTTCAGTTGCTCCTGGAACAGACCTATTTAGACGGGAAATACAGCGCTTCACCGATCCCAATTGCCGAACGCCAGGGACACCCTCCGAGGAGGTTCACGACTGCGCCGAGGTTAGCTCACGGCCCGCCAGTCAGTCCCCCCTCGCTGGCAGTGAGACATTGAAACTCGTCTGACTTGCCCCATTCAAACCAACGACTCGGCATCGTAATTCATTTTGACACAGCAAGATTATTAGGGAGAGAAAAACGTGGCACGGATAGCCGGAGTAGACCTTCCACGCGATAAGCGCGTCGAAATCGGTCTGACTTACATCTATGGAATCGGACTGTCTCGGTCCAAAGAAATCCTCGCGGAGACGGGCGTCAACCCCGATACCCGGGTTAAAGACCTCAGCGATGCGGAAGTCGCCGCGTTGCGTTCCGTCGTCCAGACCCAATACCAGGTCGAAGGGGACCTGCGACGCCTCGAAGCCATGAACATCAAGCGTCTGATGGACATCGGCACCTACCGGGGCCGCCGTCACCGGATGGGCCTGCCCGTCCGGGGCCAGCGGACTCGCACCAACGCCAGAACCCGGCGGGGGACCCGTCGCACCGTGGCCGGCAAGAAGAAAACCGCGGCCAAGAAATAGATTTCTGGCGGGTTCCGAACCGTTCGCCTGCTGTATTTTCCAATTCAGTGGGCATTTAATTCACTCAAAGAGATCGTTAAAGAGACAGCTATGGCGCGACAAACCAAGAAAACCGGAGCAAAAAAGCAAAAGCGGAACGTACCGAACGGAGTGGCTTACATTCAGTCTACGTTTAACAACACAATTGTAACGATTACCGATCAGAACGGCGAGGTCGTCTCCTGGGCTTCCGCCGGTTCCACCGGCTTTAAGGGGGCTAAAAAAGGGACACCCTTCGCGGCCCAGACGGCTGCCGAGAGCGCCGGACGTCGGGCTGGCGACCAGGGAATGCGCCAAATTGAAGTCATGGTGAGCGGCCCGGGTTCGGGCCGAGAGACGGCCATTCGGGCGCTACAGGGGGCCGGACTGGAAATTACCCTGATTCGAGATATCACCCCAATTCCTCACAATGGCTGTCGCCCTCCCAAGCGACGCCGGGTTTAGTCCTGTTATGGAGTCGTAAACGTCATGAAAAATGAGAAGTGGCATCCCCGATACTTTTCATTTTTCATTTTTAATGAATTCCAATGTTTGGGGGTTACAGGAGAAGGGAGGTCAATCGGTGGCGCAGTTTAAAATTGAGTGTATTGAATCCAGCATGGATACTGACCGCAGTCAGTATGGCAAATTTGTCCTCGGGCCGTTGGAGCGGGGTCAAGGCATCACCGTTGGAAATGCACTGAGGCGGGTGCTGCTGTCCAATTTGGAAGGGGCTGCCATCACTGCCGTCCGAATTGCCGGTGTCAACCACGAATTTGCAACAATTGAAGGAGTTCGGGAAGACGTCCTGGAGATCTTGCTGAATTTGAAAGAGGTCGTCCTCAAAAGTTATTCCTATCAGAAGCAGATCGGAAGGCTCCTGGTACAGGGACCGGCGACCGTGACGGCCGGTCACTTCGATTTGCCCTCGGAAGCAGAGGTCGTCGATAAAAATCAATATATTGCCACCTTGTCTCCGGGGTCAACTCTGGAGATGGAGTGCCAGATCGAGAAGGGGACGGGGTATCGAGCCGTCGAGCGTGGCCGGGACGAATCCAGCGCTTTGGACTTTCTCCAAATTGATTCGGTGTTCATGCCCGTGCGGAAGGTGAACTACACCGTGGAGGATGCCCGGGACGGCGGGTCGATGGAGAAGGATCGGCTGACCTTGGAAATCTGGACTAATGGTAGTTTGACACCGCAAGAGGCCCTCAGTCAAGCTGCGGCCATTTTGGTGGACCTGTTCGGCGCCCTGAAGGATATCAATCTGGAATCGATCAAAAGTGACCAGACGGATGATGTCGATCCCACCAGTCAAATTCCCATCGAGGAGCTACAGCTTTCGGTTCGGGCTTACAACTGCCTGAAACGAGCGCAGATCAACTCCGTCGCCGATCTCCGGGATTATACCGAAGAAGATCTCCTCGAGATCAAAAATTTCGGTCAAAAGTCGGCCGAAGAGGTGATCGAAGCCCTTCAAAAACGCCTGGGCATCACGTTGCCCCGGGAGCGGGCCGCGAAAACTTGAGGCCCGGAATTTTGGGCGGGAGCCGATTTCCCTCCCAATTATTGAAGCAGTTCATTGTACCGATCAAAATACTTGTCATGCGTCATCGTCGTCGTATTCCCAAACTCGGCAAACCAGCCGACCAGCGAAAAGCCCTGCTGCGATCGCTGACTACTGAACTGATCCGCCACGGCCGGATCACCACCACCAAAACTCGGGCGAAAGCCCTGCGCTCCGAAGCGGAGCGGATGATCACCCTCGCCAAGGATGGCTCCCTGGAAGCCCGTCGTCGGGCGATGGGTTACATCTACGACAAACAACTGGTCCACGCCCTGTTTGAAGGGGCCAAGGATCGTTACGGCGATCGCGACGGGGGCTATACCCGCATCGTCCGCACCGTTCGCCGCCGGGGGGACAACTCGGAAATGGCAATCATCGAACTGGTTTAGGCCCGTTCCGCAATTGCCCATGACCGAGCAGCAGCGCGTCGCCATCGTCATCCAATACCGGGGGACCCACTTCCACGGATGGCAGCGGCAACCCAACGGGCGGACGGTTCAGGAGGAGATCGAAACGGCGATCGCGGCGGTTTTAAACTGCGATCGCGTCCCCGTCCACGCGGCGGGACGCACCGATGCCGGAGTCCACGCCGCGGCCCAAGTCGCCCACTTCGACGCCCCCGCCCACATCCCCGGCTACCGCTGGGCAACCATCCTCAATGGCCGCCTGCCGGACGACGTGCTGATCCGGGCGTCGGCTCAAGTCCCCCCCGACTGGCACGCCCGCTTTTCCGCCCAGTGGCGCCGCTACCGATATACCCTGTACACCGAGGCGCGGCCCAACCTGTTCGTCAGGCCCTACGTCTGGCACTACTACCAGGCACCCCTGGATGAAACCCTCATCCTCGCAGCGCTGAAACCCTTGCTGGGACGCCACCACCTGTCCGCCTTCCAGCGGGCTGGGTCGAATCGGCCCCACGCCTGGGTGGATGTCCAGGATGTGGAATGTTGGCGGCGGGACTCGTTCCTCCATATTGAAGTTCAAGCCAGCGGGTTTCTGTATGGAATGATGCGGTTCCTCGTCGGGCTGCTGGTACAGGTGGGAACCGGAGAGCGATCGCTCGAAAACTTCAAAGATATCTGGGTCAACGAACGCCGGGAAATCGTCAAATCCTCCGCCCCCGCCCGGGGCCTGTGCCTGTTGCGGGTGGGCTACCCCGACTTCCCCTTCGCACCTGATATCTGGTTCGACACCTTCCCCCAATTTTGCTTCCCCCAGACCGAACAATAGAAGGATACAGTTCAAATGATGACCAAAACTTACCTGCCACCCGTTGACTCCATCGAACGAAAATGGTACGTCATCGACGCGGCCGACCAGCGACTCGGCCGCTTGGCCAGCGAAATCGCCCAAATCATCCGGGGCAAAAATAAACCCACCTACACCCCCCACATGGACACCGGCGATTTTGTCATCGTCGTCAACGCCGAAAAAGTTCAGGTGACGGGCCGAAAGCGGGAGCAAAAACTCTACCGCCGCCACTCCGGCAGACCCGGGGGGATGAAAACCGAAACCTTCGCCAAACTGCAAGACCGCGTCCCCGAGCGGATTATCGAGCAGGCGGTGAAGGGAATGCTGCCGAAAACGGCCCTGGGACGGCAACTGTTCACGAAGCTGAAAGTGTACGCCGGCCCCACCCACCCTCACCAGGCTCAACGGCCTGAGTCCATCACCGTCCAGACCATTCCCACAGGAGATCGATAAATGCAAGCGACAGATACCGGCAAAGCAGTTTACTGGGGGACCGGTCGGCGGAAATCGTCGATCGCCCGCGTTCGTTTGGTTCCCGGCAGCGGCCAGTTGCTCGTCAACGGCCGGGAAGGGGAAACTTACCTGCAATTCAACCACAGCTACCTCTCCGCCACCCGGGCCCCCCTGGAAACCCTGGGGTTGGAAAATGACTACGATATCTTGGTCAATGTCAAGGGCGGCGGGCTGACCGGACAGGCCGAGGCGATCCGCCTGGGTGTGGCCCGCGCCCTGTGCGAGTTGAACCCCGAAAATCGCCAACCCCTGAAGGTGGAAGGCTACCTGACCCGCGATCCTCGAGCCAAAGAGCGGAAAAAATACGGGCTGCGGAAAGCGCGGAAAGCTCCCCAATACTCGAAGCGATAAACTGCCGCGGGATTGTCAAGGGTGGGGGAAATGCGGGATTATTCCCTTCCCCCAAGACTCCCCGCCCCACATTCGTCCCGATGGGCGATCGCAAACTCGAAAACCTCGATTCCAGCGGGGCTGTCGTTTTCCCGACTCCCTAATACCGACTCCCAACTCCCGCACACAGGCGATCGCCACTAAAATAATAACTGAACGTCAATCCAACAAATTTGTAAATCGAACCATGCCAAAACCCGACATCCACCCCAAATGGTATCCGGAAGCTGAAGTCATCTGCAACGGCGAAGTTGTCATGAAAGTCGGCTCCACCCAACCCACCCTGCACGTCGATGTCTGGTCCGGGAACCACCCGTTTTACACCGGAACCCAGAAAATGATCGACACCGAAGGACGGGTCGAGCGCTTCCTCCGCAAATACGGCATGATGGACGAAAGCCAAACCGAAGACAAAAAATAGCCCGGTTGTCAATTGTCCGTCGTCTGTTGTCCGTAGCTCTCACTACCGACAACCGACCGATTTTAAGGTTCCGGTTCTCAGAAAATAACTGAGGGATAGCGCTCACGAACCGGAGCCGCCCCGATCGCAAACCCTCGCTTCGACAACCGACAACTGACAAAAGGCAACCGAACATGGCTGAAAGTTATTTATTAGACAAACTCAAATCCGTCGAGCAAACCTTCCAGGAGCTAACCCTGCGGTTAGCCGACCCGGAAATTACCACCGACCCGGAAGAGTTTCAGCGGGTAGCAAAGGCTCGCTCCTCCCTGGAAGAGGTGGTGAACGCCTATCAGGAATGGAAGGCGACCCAGACGGAGCTGGCCGGGGCTAAACAGATCCTGAAAGAGGCGGGGGGCGACCCCGAAATGAAGGAGATGGCGGCGTCGGAAGTGGAAGAACTCAGTACCCATCTCAATCGCCTGGAAACGCGACTCAAGATCCTCCTGCTCCCCCAAGATCCCAACGACGATAAAAATATCATGTTGGAGATCCGGGCCGGAACCGGGGGGGATGAAGCCAGCATCTGGGCGGGGGATTTGGTGCGGATGTATTCCCGCTACGCCGAAGGCCAGGGCTGGCGGGTGAAAATGTTGAGCGAGTCCCTGGCGGATATGGGGGGCTTTAAGGAAGCGATCCTGGAAATTCAGGGCGCGAACGTCTATAGCCAGCTCAAATTCGAGGCGGGGGTGCACCGGGTGCAGCGGGTCCCCGTCACCGAAGCTGGGGGGCGAGTCCACACCTCGACGGCGACGGTGGCTGTGATGCCGGAGGTGGACGATGTGGAAGTGGAAATCGACGCCAAGGACATCGAGATCAGCACGGCGCGATCGGGCGGTGCCGGGGGTCAGAACGTCAACAAGGTGGAGACGGCCGTTGACCTGTTCCACAAACCCACGGGTATCCGCATTTTCTGCACCGAGGAACGCAGCCAACTCCAAAACCGGGAGCGGGCCATGCAAATTTTGCGGGCGAAGTTGTACGAGGCGAAGTTGCGGGAACAGCAAGAAGCCGTCACGTCCATGCGGCGATCGCAGGTGGGGACGGGTTCCCGTTCTGAAAAAATCCGCACCTACAACTATAAAGATAACCGCGTCACGGACCACCGCCTGGGGCAGAACTTCTCCCTGGCGCCGATTTTGGAAGGCAACATGGGGGACATGGTGCAAGCCTGCGTGATTCAAGACCAACAGGAACGGTTGGCGGAGTTGGCCGAATCGACCACCACCGCATCGGTCTAATTTTCGATTTCCGT
>JBNGCR010000036.1:30836-35960 GCA_050045915.1 Limnospira sp. | reverse complement strand
AAACCCCCAATTCTGGGGGCTTCCCCCAACCCCCAAACCCCCAATTCTGGGGGCTAGGTATTTTTCATAATGACTTCACGCTGCTATAGATGGAATCGTGTAGCACGGGCATCTTGCCTGTGTTATAATTTTAAGGTTGGGTGAGGCGATCGCTTTTTCACGCCGCCAATGTTTCTCATGGTAGCACAGGCATCGGTGCCAGTCCGAATCGAGAGTTTTGTCAATCTTATAGTAACATTATTTAACATTGGGATGCGATCGCCGGTCAAGGATGAGTCTGGGGAGAGGGTTCAAAACAAATGAAAAATTCGGTTAAAAATCAACTTCAAGAATTGTAAAAAACCGACGGTTATAGCAGTGCGTGATCGTATAGTTACAAAACCTATAAAAGGGAGTCGGTCGTAGAGAGATTGATCATTCCCGGCGTGTAACCACGCCAGCGCTCGTTGCTATATCTATCAACCCCCGAAAACTCCGAGCATCTGGAACATGACAAGCGTTGATGTTTCGCAAAGCCCGTTCCCAATTCCTTCAACTAACGTTACATTAAAAGCCCAAAATTCTCAGGAAAACTTCACAAAAAAACTGGCACTCAGAAGCCATAGCCCCTCCGCGCCAGTCCCCTTGTCCCCTGCCGATCGCCCCATCGGAAAACCGGAGAGGAAGTCCCCGGAATCGGTTCCTAGGGGGTCACGTCTGCCTCTTCGGCCGTACCCACCTGCGGTTGACCCTCGATCGCCCGCCGTTGCTTTTCCCGGAACTCGGCTGCCGCGTCGAGTATATTTTCATTCCGCTGAGTCTCGACCGATCCGTCGAAGTCGAACCCACCTTGTTGGGCACGGTGGAGGATGTCGAACAGCGTCCGCTGGTTCAGCGTCGCCGAAGACTCAGTGGTGCTGTTGCGGCTGTCGAAATCCTGGAGGGGATCGACGGTGGTTTGGGCGATCGCGCCGGATTGGACCCAAACGGCCCCACCCAAGCTCAAAGAGGCGATCGCGGCGATGGTTTTCAGAGATGCCAATTTCATAGCCATAGCTGTCAATTACGATTTAGAAGAACCTTATAACTCCATCATTATAGTCGCGACCACGGCCGCGAGAACCCCGGGGGCTATCCCAAACCACAGCAGACAGTGTAGAAAAAAACAAAAAACATCGCGGTCGGGCCGACTATAAAAGGGAGTCGGTCGTAGAGAAATTGATCATTCCCGGCGTGTAACCACGCCAGCGCTCGTTGCTATAAATACTCGGAGAAAAACCAATAAAACCGCGACTGACAACCTCCCCAGCCCATCGGGATTGGAGAGGAAGTTTGATCGCGGTTCTGTACGGGTATGAAGCGCTTTAGAACATCCGCTTCTTGCGGAAGGCGCGTCTCTGACGCTGATTGGCGATCGCCTTGCGCTTGCGTTTTTCTGGAGGGGTTTCAAAGTGACGCTTCTTGCGAACATCAGCCAGGATGCCAGCTTTGGACACTTCGCGCTTAAATCGACGCAGGGCGGATTCTAATTGTTCGTTTTCACCCAGAATAACTTGGGTCATGTTGTATCCTTCACCTCTCTAAAATTAATGACAATACGCCAAACATCGCCGTCTCATTTATAAAAATGAGATGTCGGAAAGATTCGATTCACAACACTGTGTTTCTACAAATCACGGCACCGCGACCGGAATCCAATGAATCCGTCGAACCGGCGCTGCGGTAGAGTCAAGGCAATGCTCCGCGTTGGGGCATTTATCATTGTACCGCGATCGCTCCGAATTCGTCTATCTTTCCGAAGGGAGAGTTCCCCGGCGACCTATCGAGCCACCCGAGACAGGACTCCCGTGGCGATCGCGAGTACCAATAGCAGCCAGATGACCGCTCCCGGCAAAAACGCCAGCACCGTCAGTCCCCGGAGAATCCAAGCCGCCAGGGTCAACCCAGCAAAAGCCCCAAACAAGAGGGAAAACAAGCGTTTATGAGAATTGGCAGGTTGGAACACGGACGCCCTCCATTCACTTGACCTCGGAGCGAGTCCCCCGCGGCCGGTCGCCGACCAAAACCGTGGGGGGTCGCCTCCCCCGATCTTAGATCGGGAACGCGGTGAAATCGCCGGCTGTGAGGGCATCGGCCTGAACTCCCTCCAAAACAGCCAACTGCTGGGCGTTGAGCGTGATGAGTGCAGAGGTCCCCACCTGGGTGATGGTGAGTTGCTCGAAGGTGATCCCACCGCCGAGGGCGATGAAATCCACCCCGGACAGGAAATCGGCGATGGTGTCCGTCCCGCCATCAGCAAAGAGGACGAAGCGATCGCTTCCCTGTCCGCCAACCAGGGAGTCATTGCCCTGATCTCCAAACAGCCAGTCGTCCCCGGCATCGCCCTTGAGGGTGTCGTTGTCCTTTCCGCCGTAGAGGGTATCATCATCCTCGCCGCCGCAGAGCTGATCCTGGCCCCCGTTGGCACTGAGCCAATCATTACCCGTCCCGCCGCTGAGGGTATCCGAGTTGAGCAGAGTTCCGGTGGGGGTGGGGATGTCGCGATCGCCGAAAATCGTGTCATCTCCCTCGCCGCCACAAAGGTGGTCGTCGCCCAAATCACCGAATAGCAAGTCATTACCGCTCAGGCCGTAAACGAGATCGTCTTCTTGGCCACCGTAGACCGTATCCTCTCCGTCGCCACCGATCAGGGTGTCATTATTGCGGTTTCCGCTGAGGAAATCGTTCCCCGCACCGCCCCACAGCAAGTCCGGACCTTCCGGAGAGATGGGGTCGGGCTGGTTGGTATCTCCGAAGACGGTATCATTCCCGTCGTCTCCGTAGAGGGTATCGGCACCCAAGTCGCCCCACATCCAATCATCATCCTTACCGCCGTAGGAGAAATCATCCCCCTTACCGCCGTAGATGCTATCGTTGCCCGGGCCGCCCTGAATCAGGTCGTTATCGCGATAGCCGTAGATGACATCCGCATCCTGCCCTTCCGGGACGGTGAGGTTGCCGGGGGTTCCGATAATGGTGTCGTTGCCATTATCTCCGTGCAGGGTGTCGTTCCCCAATTCGCCGTAAATTTCATCGTCACCCTTACCGCCGTAGGCGACATCATTTCCATCGCCGGCCTTGAGGATATCGTTGCCTTCGTTGGCGGAGAGGAAATCATTTCCGGCCCCCCCGTCGAGGGAATCCTGTCCGAAGAGATCCCGGGGCAACAGGGGATTATCTTGGCCGGCCAACAGGATGTCGTCGCCCGCGTCGCCGCGGAGGAAATCGTTGCCCAGGTTGCCCTGCAGGAAATCGTTCCCCCCGAAGCCGAGGATGGCTTCGTCGGCATTGCCGCCGATCAAAACTTCGTTCAAAGGCGTGCCGTTGATGAAAACCAAGGTGGGAGCGGGAATCAATTCCGGGGGGACGGGCAGGGGGGCGCCCGTCAGGTCGGGGAGGGGCGGGCAGCTACAGTCATCCGGGCTGTCCTGGCGGGGGATATCGGTGTCTTCGCCGGGGTCTTCCCGGGGGATATCGGTATCGGGTTCTTCGACATTGACTTCGACGGTGGCGGTGCTGGTGTTACCGTTTTCATCGGCGATGGTGTACTCGAAGGTGGCAGTACCAGTGAAACCGGGTTCGGGGATGAAGACGATCTCGCCGGTGTCGGGGTTGAAGGTGACGGTTCCGTTGTTGGGATTGCCCACATCGGTAATCTGCAGGGGGTCGCCGTCCGGGTCGCGATCGTTGCGGGTCAACTCGGAGCCGGGGATGGTCAGCGGCTCGTTTTCCGTCGTGGTTGCGGTGTCGGGTTCCGCCACGGGGGGGCGGTTGGGTTCGGTCGGCGGCTGCTCCGGCTCGGTCGGTTCCTCGGGAACCCGGGGGGGGAAGAAGGGGATTTGGGGGATGGGAGGTTCCACGAGTGGCTCCACCGTCACCGCGATTTCCGCCAGGTTGGAAGTGGTGCCGTCGTCATCTCGGACGGTGTAGGGGATCGTCACCGTACCGCTGAAGCCGGTGGCGGGGGTGAAGGTGAGGTTGCCTTGCTCATCCACCTCGAACTGACCTTGGCTGGCGATCGCGAAATTGCCGTCCGTCGCCGAGGTGCTGGGGTCGAGATCTACCGTCGCCGGCACGATTTGGCCGTCGGAGTCCGTGTCGTTGTCCGTGATGTTGAACGTGACCGGCGTATCGGCGGCAGTTCGGGCGCTGTCGTCAACGGCGGTCGGTGTCGCGTTGGCAATTTCGATCGTGATATCGGCGGGATTGGAGGTCGCCCCGTCGTCATCCCGCACCGTGTAGGGGGCGGTCACGGTTCCCCGGAAACCCAGGGCGGGGTTGAAGGTGACGCGGCCGTTGTCGTCGGCGATTAAGGTGCCGCGATCGGCCAGGGTGAGGGTTTTTTGCAATCCCGGTGTGTCGGGGTCGAGATCGACGGTGGCCGGGTCGATGTCTCCGTCCGGATCGGTATCGTTGGCGATGATATTGAGGGCGATCGGCCTGTTGGCCGGGGTTTCCCCGAAGTCGTCGAAGGCCGTCGGCGCCTGGTTGGGCGGCGGCAGCGGGATCAGGGTCGCCGTCGCAGCGACGGGAGAGGTGACTCCCTCGTTATCCGTGACGCTGTAGGTGAAGTCCCCGCCGTCGAAGTCGGCCGTGGCTTGGAATCGCAGCAGCATCCCTGCTTCCGGGGTGAGAACTTGACCGACCTGCACCGGTTCCCCGTCGAGGAACACGATGCCATCTTCCGGGTCGGGGAGGCTGTCGATAGTGAAACTGGCGATCGAGCCGTCGGGATCTTCGCCCATCAGGGGAACGGGGGCGGAATCGCCCGGTTGCAGGGAAATGTTGATGTTCTCGGCGATCGGGGGTTCGTTCACCGAAATCACGCCGACTGTCACCAAGGTGGGGTTGGACACTTCCCCGTCATTATCTTCGACGGTGTAGGTGAAGCTCTCGGTGCCGGTGAAACCGATGTCGGGGGTATAGGTAACAGCTCCCGTTTCTGGATCGACGGCAATTTCGCCGTTTTCGGGGGCTGTCGTCACCGTCACGCTGGCCGGATTGAGGGTTCCGTCCTCGTCGATATCGTTCCCCAGCACGTCGATGGTGACGGGCGTATCTTCCCGGGTCGTGACGCGATCGGTTTCGGCCGTGGGGGGTTGATTC
>JBNGCR010000036.1:30260-30736 GCA_050045915.1 Limnospira sp. | reverse complement strand
GTTGCCCACCTCGGTGAGGGTCAGCGGGTCGCCTTCCGGGTCCGTATCGTTCCCCGTCAACTCTGCCACCGGAACGCTCAGGGGCGTATCTTCCCGGGTCGTGACGCGATCGGTTTCGGCCGTGGGGGGTTGATTCTCCGGCGGTGTGACGGAGGACTCGACAGCCACCTCCACGGTGGTGGTGCTGGTGTTCCCCGACGGGTCGGTGATGGTGTATTCAAACGTGCCGATACCGGTAAAACCGGGGTCAGGAGTAAAAATAACGTTGCCGTCGGCGTCGAGTTCTACGTTGCCGTTGCTGGGGTTGCCCACCTCGGTGAGGGTCAGCGGGTCGCCTTCCGGGTCCGTATCGTTCCCCAACAGGGCTGACTGTGCCAGGGTCACGGCCGTGTCCTGTTGTGTTGTGGTTCTGTCGGGTTGGGCTTCGGGGGCTGTGTTGGGGGGTTCGGTTACGGTAACGGTGACGGTCGCTGTGT
>JBNGCR010000036.1:6004-30160 GCA_050045915.1 Limnospira sp. | reverse complement strand
CGTCATTGATGGTGTACTCGAAGCTGGCAGTACCGGTGAAACCGGGGTCGGGGGTAAAAATAACGTTGCCGTCGGTGTCGAGTTCTACGGTGCCGTTGCTGGGGTTTCCCACCTCGGTGAGGGTGAGAGTATCGTTTTCGGGGTCGGTGTCGTTTTCTAAGAGAGTTTCTGGGGTGAAAGTGAGGATGCTATTTTGCTGAGTTGTGGCGGTGTCATTCACCGCTTCGGGGGCTGTGTTGGGGGGTTCGGTTACGGTAACGGTGACGGTCGCTGTGTCGATGCCGCCGTTGCCGTCATTGATGGTGTACTCGAAGCTGGCAGTACCGGTGAAACCGGGGTCGGGGGTGAAGATGATTTGGTCGTCGGTGGGGTCGTTGGGGGTGCCGTTGTCGTCGATTTGGACGGTTCCGTTGCTGGGAATCCCCACCTCGGCTATCTCCAGGTCGTCCCCTTCGGGGTCGCTGTCGTTGGTTAAAACGTTGATGGTGACGGCGGTATCTTCGTTGGTGGTGGCGGTGTCGTTCACCGCATCGGGGGCCGTGTTGGGGGGGATATCGTCATTTTCGATAATCCCGATCGCGCTATCATTGATCACGACCGGACTTCCGAGGGGGTTGCCGTTGCCATCTTGGAACTCGGCACTCGTCAGCGTCACCGTGAACTGTTCGGTGAGTTCGGGTGTCGTATCGCCTATGGACTGAACTGTAATTGTCTTTTCGGTTTCTCCGGGTGCAAAGGTTAAAACGCCGTTGTTGGCGATATAGTCTTCCCCGGCTGTGGCGGTGTCGTCGCCGGTGGTGTATTCGACGACGAGGGGGACGTACAACGCATCGGAGAGTGTCACCGTATATTCGTAATCGGTGGTTCCGCTATCCCCTTCAACTTGGGAGATCTCTGTCGGCGTGAGTGTTATTGTGGGGTTGAAAATGAAATTGTTGAGCATTCCCACACCGTGGATGACCTGAGACGAAAACTCACTGTCATATTGGAGCGAGAATAACTGAATGGGCTCGGTAAAGAAAACGGTCAGGGTTCCTCGGGCTGAGTCATCGCCGGGGTTATTTCGCGAGTCGCCATTGGCTCCTGTTATCGTCGTTCCCGATATGGTATAGGTTGGGTTCTCAGAGGGAATGAATGTGGGGTCGATGGCTGCACCGGTATCATCAGAACCTTTGATCGTGATGAGATCGCGCCATTGCCCACCATTGGATTCGTCAATATCGAGGGTTTGAAAACTGACCCATTGAACGGGTTCTGAAAAGTCGATTGTCAGTGTGACACCATCACCTTCAAGGTCGGGAGTATCGGTGATAAAGAGATTGAGTGCGATTTGTGGCTCGTCGGCACCGCCGTAAAATAGTGGGAAGTCGTCGGGGGTCAGTCTGTTGGTGAGGGCATCAGGTTGTAGCCTGATGTCAGGACCGGCTGTGACGGTCATATCAACCGCGATATTACTCCCATCGATGTTCGCGAAGGTGTTCGTACCCAGTTGACCGTCAGGCCAGTCAAAATTGTTCCAGTCGAAGGTGGGGAAGACGTGGGGGTAGGCTGCGATCGCTTTTTGATCGATCGCCAAATTGACTTCAAAATTGCCGGTGGTAATTTCTAACTTCCAATTTCCCCCTAAAGCTGGGTTCCCGGTCGGGGTGGCTGAGGCGGCAATTTCGGCTCCGGTTAAGTTGTGGAGTTTTTCGATAAATTCGGAACCGGCATCTCCCGCCGCCACGTTACAGCCGTAGAGGAAAATGCGATCGCAGCGCCAGCGTTTTAAAAGGTCGGCGTATTCGTCCAGGGTATCCAGGTTGAGCTGCGTATTTCCGAGGGTCAAACCGCCCGGAAAACCGTGGGAAATAATGTGAAGGGTATCAAGATCGGGGTGTTCCTGAAGTACCCGGGTGATTTGCCGAATGCCATCTTGATCGGCCGGGAGGGCGATCGCTTTTACTCCGGGAAGAACTCCCCTGAACAAGATCGATGAATCTTCGATTCCGGTATCGACCACCACCAGCTCTTCCCGAAAATTGGGAGATGATAAATTCGTGTTTTTAAAATTGCTGATCGAGCCTAAAGCCCCGAAAAAACCACAATTGGTTTTGATTTGTTGACGATTTTTAAGAGTATTCATGAAAGATAACTGGTAGATACCCGATTACAGCGGTGGAAAAAAATACCGTCGAACCCCAAGTTCAAGTTGGGGCGCTGACAGTCTGATCCGTAATTCCCTCAATCCTACCAGATCCTTTCCAAGATTTGCTATATCTTTGTGCGTAAATTTACGGAGTTTTTACAAACGAGGTATGTATGCCGGTAATAACGGGCATTATTGCGGCTTTCGGGATGGCCGATCGCCCGGTTCGACCGATGTATAGCAACCGCCAAGGCGGTTAGGACATCCGAAAATAATGAATTTTCGTCCTTCTATTACATCAATATTAGAATTTTTGCAGAGACGGCGATCGCCGGCAATAGCGATCGCCGTCACAAAAGATAACCGAGGGCGAGGGGAACCCGTGCGAAAATATCGAACTCAAAGAAACCGATAAAAAATCAAAGAAAGGGGTAGGGCGAATCATACCCCCTCCCCAACAGCGAACCCGTCTTATTGAGCCGTCAGCAATTCCACGGGCAACTTCTTGAAGGCGAGACGTTCATTTTCCACATCCACAAAGATGGTATCCCCCTCGTTGAACTCGCCCCGGATGATCCCTTTGGCGATCTGGGTTTCCACCTCCCGCTGGATGGCCCGCTTCAGGGGACGGGCGCCATAAACCGGGTCAAATCCCACCTCCGCCAAGTAGTCGAGGGCCGCGTCGGACAGCTTCAGGGACATCTTGCGGTCTTCGAGTCGCTCGGACAACCGCCCCAGTTGCAGGCGGACAATCTGCCGCAACTGTTCGGACTTGAGGGAGTGGAAGATGATGATCTCGTCGATACGGTTGAGGAACTCGGGCCGGAATGACCCCCGCATCGAATCCATCACCAGCGATCGCATTTCCTCGTAGCGGGCATCGTCCCCGGCTATATCCAAAATATACTGCGATCCCACATTGCTGGTCATGATAATGACGGTATTTTTGAAATCCACCGTGTGACCTTGGGCATCCGTCATCCGGCCGTCATCGAGAATTTGCAGCATGACGTTGAATACATCTGGGTGGGCTTTTTCGATCTCGTCGAACAGGATCACCGCGTAGGGACGGCGGCGGATGGCCTCGGTGAGCTGGCCTCCCTCGTCGTAGCCCACATATCCGGGAGGTGCCCCCAGCAGGCGGGAGACGGCGTGTTTTTCCATGTATTCGGACATATCGATCCGCACCATCGCCTCTTCCGTGTCGAACAGGTAGGACGCGAGGGCCTTGGCTAATTCCGTTTTTCCGACTCCTGTGGGTCCGAGGAAGATGAAACTCGCCACTGGGCGGTTGGGGTCCGAGAGTCCGGCCCGCGATCGCTGAATGGCATCGGCCACGGCTGTCACCGCCTCATCCTGTCCGATCACCCGCTGGTGCAGTTCGTCGTCGAGGTGCAGCAGTTTCTCTTTCTCCGACTCCACCAATTTGCTGATCGGAATCCCCGTCCACTTGGAGATAATTTCGGCGATATCGGCTTCAGTGACTTCCTCCCGCAGCAGGGTGCGGCCGCCGGTTTGAGTCTCTTCCAGTTGGGATTCAGCCTGTTGCACTTGCTTTTTGAGGGCTTCGAGGGTTCCGTATTTCAACTCGGCGGCCCGGTTGAGGTCGTAGTTGCGTTCCGCCTGTTGGATCTCGATATTGACGCGATCGATCTCTTCCTTGAGGGACTGGATGTTGGTGATGGTGTTCTTTTCCGCCTCCCACTGGGCGTTGAGGGTGTGCTGTTCCTCCTTCAGGTTGGCTAGATCCTTCTCCAGGCGCTCCAACCGTTCCCGGGAGGCCGGGTCGCTCTCTTTCTGGAGGGAGAGTTTTTCCATCTCCAACTGGAGGATCTTGCGGTCGATCTCGTCGAGTTCCTCGGGTTTGGAGGTGATCTCCATTTTCAATTTAGCTGCCGCTTCGTCCACTAAATCGATCGCCTTGTCGGGGAGGAAGCGATCGCTGATGTAGCGGGTGGAAAGGGTCGCTGCGGCCACCAGGGCGGAATCGGAAATTTTCACCCCGTGGTGGACCTCGTAGCGCTCTTTGAGGCCCCGCAGGATCGAGATCGTGTCGCCGACGTTGGGCTGATCGATGTAGACCTGTTGGAACCGCCGTTCCAGGGCGGCATCTTTTTCGATGTACTTGCGGTACTCGTCCAGGGTGGTGGCGCCGATGCAGCGCAGTTCGCCCCGGGCCAACATGGGTTTGAGCAGGTTGCCGGCGTCCATCGCCCCCTGGGTGGCCCCGGCGCCGACGACGGTATGGATCTCGTCGATGAATAGAATGATTTTACCTTCGGAATCCGTGACCTCTTTGAGGACGGCTTTCAGGCGCTCCTCGAATTCCCCCCGGAACTTCGCCCCGGCGATCAGTGCGCCCATGTCCAGGGCGATCAGTTGACGATCTTGGAGGGACTGTGGCACGTCTCCGGCGACGATCCGCTGGGCCAACCCTTCCGCGATCGCCGTTTTACCGACCCCGGGTTCGCCGATGAGAACGGGGTTATTTTTGGTGCGGCGGCTCAAAATCTGGATCGTGCGGCGGATCTCGTCGTCCCGTCCGATAACCGGGTCGAGTTTGCCTTTGCGGGCCGCTTCGGTGAGGTCGCGGCCGTATTTTTCCAGGGCTTGATATTTACCTTCGGGGTTCTGGTCGGTCACTTTTTGACTTCCTCGGATTTGGGCGATCGTTTGTTTGAGTTTGGCTTCATCCAGCCTAAATTCTTGGTAGAGGGATTTGCCAAATCGGGCATCTTTAGTGTAAGCCAACAGCAGGTGTTCGATGGAGATGTATTCGTCTCCGTAGTTTTTGCGGTAGGTTTCGGCGTCGTCTAACAGGGCATCCAAACTTCGCCCCAGATAGACGTTGGTGCTGCTGCCTTTGATTTTGGGCTGGCGTTCGATGAAGGCTTCGGTGCGCTCCCGCAGTTGGGGGACGGAGACTTCGGCTTTGTTGAACAGGCTGCTCGCCAACCCCTCCTGTTCTAACAGGGCTTTCATCAAGTGTTCGGTTTCGATCTGTTGCTGCTGGGCTTGTTTGACTCGCTCAGGAGTTTGGGCGAGGGCTTCCCAGGCTTTTTCTGTAAATTTACTCGGATCGGTGGGTTGCATAAGTTTTGACCTCCTCAACTGATGATTTTTTCTAGGAATTTATAGCAACGGCCAGGGTGGTTCGGACATCCGAAAATCCCGAAACCTACTAATTATGAGCTGTCCAGGTTTGCTGATTGCCCAAACCTGACTGCTGATTGCTATATTTGTAGGGTCAGGTTGTCCGGCGTTTTTTAGCAGTCGTCAGAATGGCGCGATCGCACCTTCTGTGGAAACGGAGAACGAAAGATGTCTCGATCGCCGAAATTCTGTCAATTGCCGAGCATTTCCACCGGCGCGACTCTTTTTAAACTGTAGCTTACCGCGTCGGGGACTCTGGTGCTCTCTTCCTCCCTTCCGGGGTACGGATCGCCGAAATGTGGAGTCGGGAGTCGGTATTAGGGAGTCGGGAGTCGGAAATCGGAAATGGGGAATCGGAAATCGATCATTTTTCACTTTTCATTTTTCACTTTTCACTTTCCCCAAAAGCGCCGGTCGGGTTGAAAAACAAATTAAATATATTGACTCTTGACGTGAACGGGGAGCCAAACGATGAAGGTCGAACCCACCCCTTCTTTGCTTTTGACGTGAATTCCCCCCCCCAAAATTTCGCAGAGTCGCTGGCTGATGGCTAGTCCCAGTCCGGTGCCGCCGAACCGTTTGGTCGTCGAGGCGTCGGCCTGGATAAAGGCTTTGAAAATGTGTTTGACCTGTTCTTCGTTCATGCCGATGCCCGTATCCCGAACTTGAAACACCAAATACTGGGTTTTGGCGTTGGGCATCATTTGGGCGTTGATGCTGTTTTGTTTCCACTCTTCGGGGATTTTTTTGGCCCGTTGAACTTGCAGGGTGATGGTGCCTTTGGTCGTGAATTTGGAGGCGTTGCTCAACAGGTTGAGGAGGACTTGTCGGACTTTGGGCAGGTCGGCGTACATACTGCCCAAATCTTTGGCGGTTTTGACTTTTAAAATATTGCCATTTTTTTCGGTCAGGGGTTTGGCGGTGGATACCACGTCGTCGAGCAATTGTTGGACGGCGAAATCTTCTAAGTAGAGGGTGACGTGGCCGGCTTCAATTTTGGAGATGTCGAGGATGTCGCTGATCATGTCGAGGAGATGTTTTCCGGCCGTTTTTATTTTTTCGAGGTCGGGGAGAAAGTCGGTATAGCCGAGGTCTTGGGACTCTTCGTGGAGCATTTCGCTGTAGCCGATAATGGCGTTTAGGGGGGTGCGAAGTTCGTGGCTCATGTTGGCGAGAAATACGCTTTTGGAGCGGTTTGCCGCCTCCGCTGCGATTTTCGCCCGCTGTAGTTCTTCGGTGTATTTGGCGACTCGTTTAATGAGTTTGTTGAGGGTGGCGGTGAGCCGTCCGATTTCCGTATGTTTGTCGGCGGTGAAGGGAATTCTCAGGGCGAAATCGGATTCTTCTCCCACCTGGTCGGCGGTTTCGATCATCTGTTCGATGGGGCTGGCGATCGCGCGGCTGGTGTAGCTGGCTAAAATGATCGCCATCGCCACCGCGGCGAGGAGGCTGAAAAAGACGATGCGGCGGCTCAGGACTTCCGATCGCTGCAATTGTTGCGCGGCTAAATCGGCGCGATCGCCGAAATTTTTAGCCAACTGGAGGGCTTCCCCGGACAGGCTGTAGAGGGCGGTCGCCACCGGAGAATTGCCCAATTCTTCCAGGGAGTTTTGGGCGGCTTCCAGGCTCTCAGGAGTCATTTCTGTCGATTCGGTGAGCCGAAAGACGGCTTCAATTCGATCCTCGTAGATGGCGATCGCGTTGATATAATTCTGGGTCAGATTTTGCAGGCTTTGATAATCTTTGAGGAGCTGCGAGTCGGTGGTTTCCGGGATATCTTGCAGGTCTTGGATGCGGCGGTTAAACTCGAAAATATCGGAGCGAATTTCGGAAACCCGGGCCGATAAATTTTGGGGATCGCTGACAAGTTCTGCCAAACTCTCTTGTTTGTTTTGGAGGGCGAATAGGTTCGTTTCCAAATCAACCAACAGTTGGGCTTTTTCTCGATTTCGATCAAATTGTTGCCGGATTTCGCGATTGAGAACGGTATTGACGACAAACCCGGCAATAACCCCCCCGATCGCCAAACCCAAGACGATGGTATAGCCGCCGCCAATTTTCTGCCGAATTCCCCAATGACTGACAAAGGGCAGCGATACCCCCTTGGGAGTTGAGGCTTTTGAAGACTGGTGTTTGGGTGAAGTTGGAGGCATCCGTAAGGTTGCAATCAGCCAAAAAGGTTTACCTTATTTTAATTCACGTTCCCCGTTCCGAAGTCGCCGTCATTTTAAATTTCAGGAAGTTTTTATGGAGGGGCCGGGACATCCGATTGAAATTGGGAGGCCGACCCGGACGGGGGGAGATTTCATCCGTCACCCGCCACCCACACCCGTCCCGGGAAGTCGTTGGAACCGGAAACCCACCTCCAAACCGTCAGAGGCGATTAGGGGTCGAGAGAGATGTTACCATCTCCCCCTCCCATTCTCCAGCCGTGCATGAGATTTTCACCTTAGAGAGTTATTAAGATTCTCCGACTTTCTCCTTGACCCTGAGAGTTCCAACCTTGATTGGTATCGTGTGATACCAAACTTCGGAACATACAGACAGTTATAAGGTTGGTCAGGGGTGCGCCCCTTATATTCATCCAAGGGGATGAAAGCCTTACCAGGAGGTTATTTCAGGCATTTCAGCCTTATTTCACTCCTGAACGAATCGCACATCATAACAGCATTCTAGCACCCTCGGCGATCGCACCCCGAATCAATTGTGATACGCTTTGTAAGCTCACCCCGGTCTAAAGACGCGGGGCTTTCGCACTAACCCGTTACAGTATCTAGCCAAGAGCAAGATAGAGGGTTGCGCGTTTTGGGAAGGCTTACAGACTCCCCCAAGAGTTTAATCATCGTCGCGCCATTCAAATCAGCATCCCCTTTCCACCCGCAATGTCCGCACTTAAAAGTTTTACCCGAACGGTGAGGGTTGAGAATTTTCTCCCTAATACCGACTCCCTAATACCGACTCCCTAATACCGACTCCCTAATACCGACTCCCACCTTTTTCGCCACTCCGGCGGCGTGGGGGGCGATGATCGGAAATTTCAGGCGAAAATTCAGCCCCTCTGCGATCTCGAAACCAGCTAATCGCAGGGCTGTTTCGGTTTCTCGGTTGGGGTGGCAGTTGTCGAACACCCGCTTCCAAATCGGGGCGACGGCATCCTGTACCTGCCGGTTCCAACTGCCGGATTCGGCGGCGACGTGTTCCAGGAAGATCAACTCGCCTCCGGGTTTGAGAACCCGCCCAATTTCCCGCAGGCTCTGTTGGGGGTCGTCCACTGAGCAGAAAACATGGGTGCCCACGACACAATCGACGCTGGCATCGTCCAGGGGTATGCGTTCGGCCCCGCCTTCGTACAGTGCGATCGCCCCGAATCCTTGGCGATCGGCTTCTTCCTTTAAATAGCCGTGCATATGGGGGTTCGGTTCGATGCCGATCCAGCGGATATCTGGGGGAAAATGGGCGAAGTTCGCCCCCGCCCCGGGGCCGATTTCGAGGACGGTGCCCTGCAGTCGGCTGAATAAGGTTTGTTTCAACTCGCCCAGGTTGTCGTGGGTATGGCAGGCATCGAGCTTCACCGAGCGGGTGCCGGTATTTGCGCGGGCCATCCCCCAAGCAAAAAAGCGCTTTTGGAGGTTGGCGAGGGGAGAATGGGACATGGGGATTTCTCAAAATTGCGACGATTTCTATTATGGTCCGACTCCCAATTCCCTACTCCTCAATTTGCCAGATGTCGGTCATCTGATTTTCATCGACGATCCGTTTCGGACGCAGGATCAAAACCACCCGACCCAGGAGGGTTTCTTGCGGTTCATTTTCAAACCACCGAAATTCGAGTTGTCCGTTTTCTTCGGCTAGAAAATAGCTGTCGCCTTCCCAAATTCTCGCGGCGCGATCGACGACCACCAGAACCTCCTCCACCGCACCTGGCAGGGGGGTCGGCAGGCGATCGCTCCGGCACAGGACCGCCACCGGATCTTCGGAGGCGAGGATGACCTGCCACCCGGGGAGGGGAACCCAGGCGCCGGGTCCGGAAAACTGCACGATCCGGAAGGGTTCCGCGGCATCGGTGAAGGGGACGGCTTTGAGATCCTCGACGGCGAGGGGAAATCGGCCTACCACGGGGAGGATGCAGGGGAGTTCTTCCTGGGCTTCCAGGCGGTACAGGGGGAGGCGGGGAGCCTGCTTTTGGGAGACGACAGTAAAATCGGTGAGGAGGCGTTCGAGGTGGGTGCGGGCGCCGGGGGAACTGGCAAATCTGAGGCCCCGGGCGATGAGGCGCGATCGCTCCTGGAGGTCGTTATTTTGGCGGGCCAGTTTCCAGCACTGGTAGGCGACCCGATCGCCCGGATCGGTTGAAAATCCCTCGGGGATCGAACCCAACCGGGAAAAATCCTTGATCGCCCGGGCGACGATTTTCGCCTCGTCGGCGTCCAAATTATTCTTGAGGATCAATTCCGCCGCGTCAATGCGCTGGGCCTGGGCGAGGATGCGGAGTTCATAGAGAATATCGCTGCCCTTTTGCCAAAAGTGGGATTTCACCGCCTCCGACGCATCGCCTTTGTCTATCGAAGCGTACACCTGGGCTGCGACGATCACCTGATTTTGCTGGACGGGTTCAAACCCGGTTTCCTCGAAGATTTGCTGGGAATTGTAGCCGGATTTTTGCAGGGCGGCGCAGGCTTGCCCCCACTCCACCCATGAGCCCTCTTTGCGGCGCAGCATCCCCACCAGCACCCCTGTCTCGGGGGCGTTGTCGGCGGGTTGGGGGGAAAAATTCGGATTTTGAGGTGTTCCAGCCATATTGATTCCGATGAGAACGTTAAAAAAATTGGGGTGTAGCCGTGGGAAAGGTAACTCCCCGGAATGGGGAGATCAAGAAAAATTGAAAATCATCAATTATCAATTATCAATTATCAATTATCAATTATCAATTATCCCCGCACAGATCCGATCGCGTCCCTGTCGTTTGGCACAGTAGAGCGCCCGGTCTGCGGCTGCGATCGGGTGTTCGGGGGATTCGCCGGTGGCGGGAATGCGGGTGTCGATGCCCAAACTCACCGTCACCCGGGAACTCACGGCAGAGGAACGGTGGGGGATGTCGAGCGATCGCACTTCCTCCCGAATCCGTCCGGCCACTTCCAACGCCCCGGCGCGATCGATTCCGGGAAGAATCACCGCAAACTCTTCCCCGCCGTAGCGGGCGACCAAATCTGTGGAACGTCCGCAAGCGTCTTGCATCGCCCGGGCGACCCGCCGCAAGCACTCGTCCCCGGCTTGATGTCCGTAGGTGTCATTATAGTATTTGAAATAATCGACATCGCACAGAATTAAAGATAGGGGTCTTTTTTCTCTCGCCAGCCGTTGCCATTCCCGATGCAGATATTCGTCAAAATGGCGGCGGTTCGCCACCCGTGTCAACCCATCCAAACGATTCTGACGTTCGAGGACTTCATTAGCCCGTTGCAGGGCTTCCGTCGCCCGTCGCTGCTCAGTAATATCCTGCAATTGGGCGATAAAGTAGAGGGGGCGATTGCGGGCATCTCGCACCAGAGACACGCTCAACCGCCCCCAAATCACCTCCCCGTCTTTGCGGATGTAGCGCTTTTCGAGGTGGTAGTGGGGGAGTTCGCCCACCAGTAGGCGGCGCTTGTAGGTGCGGTCAAGTTGGTAGTCGTCGGGGTGGGTCAGGTCTTTGAGGCTGCGCGATCGCAATTCCGTTTCCGAATAGCCAAAAAACCGGCAGGCGGGGGCGTTGACCAAGCCAATTTGACCTTCCGGGGAAATCAAACCGATGGCGATGGCGGCGGACTCGAAGGCACTTCTGAACCGCCGTTCGCTTTCAAGGAGGATCGCCTCCACTTCCCGCCGGCGGGCAATTTCTTCGGAAAGCTGGGAATTGGTCGTCGCCAGTTCGGCGGTGCGTTCGGCGACCTGAGTTTCCAAAACGTGGTTGTAGTCAGCTAGAATCGCCTCAGCTTGGCGGCGGTCGCTGATGTCCCGAAAGATCACCATTCCGTAGGTGACGGTTCCCGCCTCATCTCGGATGGGGGTGGCGTGAACTTCGCAGGGAATCGTGCGATCGCGATGGTGAATTTCGATATCTTCTAAAAACACCGTTTCCCCCGCCAGGGCCCGGACGATCGGCAATTCATCGACGGGATAGATTTCGTCCGTTCCGGAGCGGTAGAGTTGAAATTCCCGGTTCATCTGAGAAATGGACGGGTTGGGAAGGGTTGCAATTCCCAGCAATTGGCGGCCCGTCGGATTGAGGTAAAAAATCTGTCCGTCGGTGCCGTGGACGGCGACTCCGAGCGGCACGGCTTCGAGAAACTGGGCGATTCGGCGCTCGTTTTGCCGGCTGGAGCGCAACGCTTCGATTTGCAGTCGGCGCACTTTCAGGTGAGTTTTGATGCGGGCCAAAAGTTCGCCCTTAGAGATGGGTTTTGGCAGGTAGTCGTTGGCACCGCGATTGAGTCCCAGGACGATATCTTCGACCTGATGTTTGGCGCTCAACAGGATGATGGGGAGGCGGTCGGGGGAAAAGGTTTCGCGAATTTTTTGGGTCAATTCGTAGCCCGTCATTTGGGGCATCATCACGTCCAACAAGACCAGGTCGGGCTGCAACCCATTTTGGATCAAATCCAGGGCTTCTTGCCCTCGGGAGACGGCGATCGCCTCGTAATTTTGCAGGGATAGCAGGTTCACTAACACCTGCAAATTGACGGGTTCATCATCGACGATTAAAATCTGGCTTTTGGGGGAGCTTGTTTCGACCTCGGGCCGCAGCAGGTCGGCGGGGATCGACGGTTCTAAAACGGCGGGGGAGGGGGGGGCGACTCCCACTGCCGGCTCCTGCGATCGCCTCAAGGTGAAGGCGAAGCGAGATCCTCTCCCGGGTTGGGATTCGACCCAAATTTTCCCCCCGTGGAGTTCTACCAATTGCCGCGTGATGGTCAACCCCAATCCGGTGCCGCCGTATTGGCGGGCGACGGCACCCCGGCCCCGTTCAAAGGATTCAAAAATGCTCTCCAAGCGATCGGGTGGAATGCCGATACCGGTATCGGAAACGGCGATTTCGATTTCATCGGGCGATCGCACTTCGGCCGCAACGGCTACCTGCCCCCGATCGGTAAATTTGATCGCATTTCCCACCAAGTTATATAGGATTTGTTGCAGTCGATTTTCGTCGGCTTCGACGGCGGGAAAGTCGGCGGGAATGGTTTGGGTCAGAACTAGAGCGTTGTCGGTTTGGACGAGGGTTTGACTGAGGGCAAATACGATCTCTACCACCGCCCGCAAATCGACGGGTTTGAGTTGGAGGTCTAGTTCTCCGTGGCGGAGTTGGGAGAAGTCGAGGATGTCGTTGACGAGGTGGGAGAGTCGCCGTCCGCTGTAAACGATCATTGAGAGGTGTTTTTGTTGACTTTCGGTGAGGGTTCCGGTGGCGCCGTCGAGCATGGAATCGGCTAGACCGATGATCCCGTTGAGGGGGGTGCGAAGTTCGTGGGAGGTATTGGCTAGAAATTCGTCTTTGAGTTGGTTGAGATGCCGGAGTTCTCGATTTTTTTCTTCTAAAATTGCGAAGGATTCTTTCAATTTTTTTGCCATTGTATTGAAGGAATCTGCCAATTCTTTGAGTTCGCAGGGTTGACGAATGACCAGGTTTTCATCCCAGGTTCCCCGGGGAATTTGTTTGGCGGCGGCGTTGATTTGGAGGATGGGTTTGGCGAGAATTTTGGAGGTGATCAGTCCGAGGGCGATCGCCGCGACTAACGCCACTAGACATAGGATCAGGGTGATCCGGGTATTGGCGTCGATTTGGGCGGTAAAATCCGATTTGGGGACGACGACGGCGATTAGCCAATCCAATCCGCGACCGTGGGAATGGGGGATGACGCGGATGTAGTGGGGTCGATTGTCGATGTTAAATATCAGTTTTTGGGGGGTTTTAATATGGTCGAAGTTTTCAAAGTGACGGCGCAAATATTGCGCCACCGATCGCGTCACCTGGTTTTCACTGTTTTCGGCTTCTATCGTCTGGCGATCGCCGTTTTTAATTTGAAAGGGAAGTTCAGATGTGGAGGTTGCCATCAAAACGCCGTGGCGGTCGAAAATAAAGACCTGCCCGGATTTTCCCACGCGCAATTGTTGCAAAAATTGACCCATGCGATCCAGCCGCAAGGTCGCAATTAAAATCCCGCTCAAGCCGGCTTTCGGATCGCGCACCGGTTCGGCCATGCCGATCAGCAGGGTGGGGTCGAGAACGGAAACAAAAACCGGAGTCCAAATCGGCTCTCCGGCATCGACGATCGCCCGATATTCGGCGCGATCGCAGATATTAAAATTGGGTATTTTTTGGCGAATTTCTTGCCGTTCTCCTGTTGCGCTTGTCAAATAAGAATGGAAGGCTCCGGCTGTCTCTTTT
Source organism: Limnospira sp. (assembly GCA_050045915.1). Lineage (GTDB taxonomy): Bacteria > Cyanobacteriota > Cyanobacteriia > Cyanobacteriales > Microcoleaceae > Limnospira. The sequence continues at coordinate 16,457 of JBNGCR010000036.1, read as the reverse complement.
CCCGTCACATTGATCCGCACTGAACCATCTTCTAAATATTCCCCAGAGCGATACTCGCAGCGATCGTTTCCGACTCCGACATAGGCTAGATCTGGGAAGTGTTGGACTTGCAGCAACAGGTACTTTTCCCAGTCGTCAATATCTCGGAGGTTCAACAATCCCAAATCAATTTGATTGTAATTGGCGCGATTGACCTGTTGGGGGAGGTTCAAATAGCTATCCAGATTTTGTCCGACGCGATCGCCAATTTCCGCCATCAGGCGATCGGCAATTTCTTCGATCGCTTTTTGTCCGTTGCGGAAAGACAGGTACCCCACTAAACCCACCATTCCCACAATTTGAACGACAAAGGGAACCATCAGTACCATTCGCAGGGGCATTTTGCCGACGAGTGCCGTCCCAATTCGCGTCAAGTAGGAGTGGATCATTTTGGAGTCGGGTCAAATGGGGGTGATCCGGTTTGTTGAAAACGGAGCCGTTAGCTTTTTAGATTGTAGGGCAAAAAACGGACGATTTTTGGTCGTTATCCGGTGGGGAGTTCGACTCGGGGCATCCGTCCATCTGGGGATTTTTTCAAATGCCGATCGCGGATCTCCCCATCGGGGCGAATTGACAACAGACCGACGATCGGCTTTGATCGAAATCGGCGGGGGTGACGGTTCCTGTGCGAGTTGGGCGGCCTCCGATGTCGTGGTGAGGCAAAGTTGAATGCTGAAAGGATTGCGAATTTTGATTGTCGTCGGCATGGTTTCCCTACTCCTCGGGGGATGCGTGCGATCGCAGGTGGGGATCGAGTTCACCGATCAGACTCACGGAAAAATCGTCGGACACATTACCCTGGCCGAACAGATGACCCGTTTCGGACAGGATGTGGCGAAGGAGTGGCTGCCGAGTCTCAACCGCCGCGCCAAACCCCTCGACGGCAAAGCCAGACGGCTGTCGGAACGGGAGATCGAAGTCAGCATTCCGTTTTATAATGGGGCGGATTTGCAGAAGAAATTCACGGCATTTTTCAACCCCATTGCCCCCTCTTCCCGGCGACAGCTCGATCTCCCGGAAGGGGAATTGCCCCAATTTTCCTCAGAGTTGGGGTTGAGGCAAAATAACTTAATTTTCGCCCTCCGTAATCACCTGAGTTTGGAGTTGGACCTGCGATCGCTGGCCTTGATTTCGACAGACGAAAGCGCGATCGTCGGGACGGGAAACCTACTGGAGTTGGAATTTACCCTCGCCACCCCCTGGGGGGGACGGGCGATCGGCCCGGAAACGGCTGTGGAAGGGGAATCCGTCGCCACCCGCGAGGGCGGCAAAGTCCTCGTCTGGGATCTCAAACCCGGGGAAATTAACCGCCTGGAAGCCGTCTTCTGGGTTCCGAGCCCCATCGGTATCGGTGCGGCTGCGATCGCCGGTTTGGTCTATGTGGGCTTTTGGCTCAAATATCGGTTTTTGACGCCTTCTAGCCCCCAAAACGCCGGGGTGACGGCCGTTGAGGAAGGGTAGTGGTATCGGGATAATTTTTGACCGACAAAAAGCGATCGCCCCCCACGATTGAAACGGTCGGAGCGATCGCATTTTTAACTCAGAATCAGTGGATTTTAGAACACAGACGTACTAAAATCATCCGCACCGATAATCCCGGCATCCACACCCACCAATTCCGCCAGAACATCAGAACCCAAAGCAATCTGAGTCTGGCCGTTGACGGAAGTGATGGTGAGTTGCTCGAAACTCATGCCGCCGTCGAGGACAATAATATCCTCACCGCTGGTAAAATCGGTGATGGTATCTGGGCCGTAACCAGGGACGAGGACGAAGCGATCGCTCCCATTGCCCCCCGTCAGCAGGTCGGCACCTTGTGCCCCGACGAGGATATCGTTACCATTGCCGCCGGTGAGTTCGTCGTTACGAGAAAAGGACGAGAGCTTGAAAGCCGTGTCTTTTTAAAGCACGGATGAAAAGCGAACGGCGACTTCAGTCGCCTTGAAAGTTTCTATTTTATGAGCTATGCTCATAAAAGCAAGTCGGAAAAAATCTGCGTGAAGAATCGTCCTAGTACGGAGAAATCCCGGTAAGTAAGTCCAGCGGTTAGAAATTTTCTAGCGTCAGTGTGGCTACACCACTGCAAGCAATGGCAGGTCGAGGAGCGTACCAAATTGGCTAGTGATAATATCTGAAAGCAAAAGTAAAGTAAGCGCAATTATTGAGCGTGTAGAGGCACTTTGATAATGCCTTTGAGAATCCAGCTTTGGATTACTTAAGAATCTGCGTGGTTTTAACCCGCAGAGTATCAACTTCCCCACCGTCGAGGATGTCGTTGCCCTCATCACCCGAGAGCACGTCGGAACCCTCGCCACCGTCGAGGATGTCATCCCCTTGACCGCCATAGACTGTATCATTACCGGCATTACCGGAAATCGTATCCGCTTCTTGGTTGCCATAGAGGACATCATTGCCCTCGTTACCCTCCATCAGGTCAGACCCCTGGCCACCGAAAACAGTATCGTCGCCCTCGCCACCTTTGGCTTGGTCATCCCCCTGGCCACCGTGAACCTCATCATTGCCGTCGGCGTCGTCGAGAACGTCGTTTCCTTGGTTGCCATTGAGCCAGTCGTCCCCCTCGTCACCGGAAACGGCGTCATTTCCTTGGTTGCCGAACAGTTCGTCATCGTCGGCACCGCCGAGGATTTGGTCATCGTCCTTGCCCCCTTGGACGGTATCGTTACCCGCCCCGGCATCGATGACATCGTTGCCTTCGTTGCCGTTGGCTTCGTCGTCTGAACGATATCTGGCCCCCAACCCCCAATGCTGGGGGCTTTGAGGATATCTGGCCCCCAACCCCCAATGCTGGGGGCTTTGAGGATATCTGGCCCCCAACCCCCAATGCTGGGGGCTTTGAGTGGATGCAATTTTCCCGCATGATTTCGCACTGCGACGGACGCCGGTTCATTCGGGATTGGGGGGGGGAGAGCGTTCGTCTCGGACGGGTAAAATTCGGGTGGCGTGGCGGTGTTCCGTGACCGTGCGACTGTGGGGGGCAAGACGGCGGCGCACGAACCGCAACATCCGCTCGTTTTCGATATCGACCCGCCAAATAAAGTTGGGAATTTGACCGTCAATTTGCCGCCGAATCGATTCGGAGAGCAGCAGGATTCCCCGCCCCAAAACTTGGAATCCACAGCCGATTTTCGGCGGTGTAGAGTCCCATGGGGCGATCGAACAGGCGCTCGAAGGTGCTCAAGCTGCCGTCGGGTTTGCGTCCGATGAGGAACAGGCGGTTGGTTTGGTAGGTGGTGAAGGCGAGGCTGATGTTGGATTCGTGCAGCCAGGACAGTAAGTATTGGGAGCAGGGCAGGGTCAGGGGTTGGGAATCGGGCATGATAAAGACTGCTGAAACTGGGGGTTTCAGTCTCCGCTAGGGCTTGTTGTAGATGGGGATACCTGATGTATAGCAATGAGCGCTCGTGTGTTTACATTTATGTTTGGGGGGGAAAACTCGAAACTTCCATGTAAAGGCAGTTTCTATTCCCTACACCCTAGACCCGACACCCGCGCGCAGCGCTATAACTCCCGAAGGTTGGCTCTGAATTGAGCGATTATTTATTGGGGGGTTGGCATCGGGATTGGGTACTGCCGATGTCATCCAGATGCCAGTTTTTTGATCGACTAATCTTCGCGTTCATACGGCGATCGCACACTCAGGGTTTTTGAGATCAAGTCCGTTGATTTTCAAAGGGAAAAATGGTTGAAAAAAACCTGCCGGTGGACTTGATACAACCATTCATTGATTTATAAATTCAATATAGATGATAAACCTCCCCGTTGGAGCCAGATTTTGTCAGATCTTTTGTCGAATTTTGTCAGGTTTTTTGTGAACCAATGTTAAGTTGTCAGATCTGAGGGGGATTTTGTCAGATTGAATGTCAGGAAAAACAAAATTGTGGTATAATATTATTCTTTTGTTTTCTCTCCTCACCGAAGAGCCAGGATTGTTAATTTTATTGAAGATCGGGAACTGATTGAACGAATCTACGATCGCCTTTCCAGTGTGAATCATGGGGGGCGATCGCATCTATCATCGGTCTAGTGAGTCGGTCGGGTGCAAACCGCGATCGCTTTTCCTCCCGGGCTAAAGTGTCCGCGCCACAAAAGGATTCGGGGCCGGGGGTGCAAACCGCGATCGCTCGTCGGCAATGGCGAAAGTCCGATTTCCCGAGTCCCGAGTTTCGATTCGAGCGATCGCGCGATCGCAAAGTCTGAGATGATGGATAGAAATTGGAGACTATCGATTCCGAACCAGACAAACTTCTATGCGAATCGCGCTTTTCACGGAAACATTTTTACCGAAAATCGACGGCATCGTTACGCGACTGTGCCACACCGCTGAACACCTCAGCCGCGCGGGGGACGAAGTGTTGATCGTCTCTCCGGAAGGGGGACTGACGGAATACAAGGGATGTCGAATCTACGGCGTTGAAGGATTTCCCCTGCCGATGTACCCGGAACTGAAAATCGGACTCCCCCATCCCGGCATCGGTACCAAATTGGCGGAATTCCGCCCGGACATCATCCACGTCGCCAACCCCGCCGTTTTGGGCCTCAGCGGCCTGTACTACGGCAAAAAACTCGGCATCCCCCTCGTCGCCTCCTACCATACCCACCTGCCCCAATACCTGCACCACTACGGCCTGGGGATGCTCGAAGAGTTCCTGTGGGGGCTGCTGCGGACGGCCCACAACCAGGCGGCCCTGAACCTGTGCACCTCCACGGCGATGGTTCAAGAGTTGCGGAACCACGGCATCGAGCGGGTGGACCTGTGGCAGCGGGGGGTCGATACGGAGCTGTTCCAACCCCACCGGGCCAATGCCGAAATGCGCGATCGCCTCACCGAGGGCCACCCGGAGAGCACCCTGCTGATTTACGTCGGGCGCCTGGGGGCGGAAAAAGAGGTCGATCGCATCAAACCCATCCTGGAGGCCATCCCCGGTGCCCGGTTGGCTTTGGTGGGAGACGGCCCCAACCGGGAGGCTCTGGAGCAGCATTTCGCCGGCACCCCCACCCACTTCGTGGGCTACCTGCGGGGGGAGGCCTTGGCTTCCGCCTACGCCTGTGCCGATGCGTTTATCTTCCCCTCCCGGACGGAAACCCTGGGGCTGGTGCTGCTGGAGGCGATGGCGGCAGGAACTCCGGTGGTGGCGGCCCGCTCTGGGGGCATCCCCGATATCGTCACCGACGGGGTGAACGGCCACCTGTTCGACCCGGCGGACGAAAATGGGGCGATCGAAGCGACCCGACGGCTGCTGTCCCGCGGCGCGGAGCGGGAGCTGCTGCGACAAAATGCCCGCCTGGAGGCGGAACGCTGGGGGTGGGCGGCGGCGACCCAACAGTTGAGACGCTACTACCAAGCCATTCTCGCCCGCGAGTCCCTGCCGTCAGTTGCCTAGTTTCGAGGAAACCCGTAGACTTGAGACAGGGGGCGGAGAATTCCGCCGTTCCCTGTCCGCCACCCGGACAGGTTCCCAGGACTTCGGGTCCCGGAGTGGCGATCGCATCCCGGCGGGACAACAATTTTGTTCTCCGTTTCTCGGGTATTCCGCCACCAGCCGAGATCGAGCCGGATCTCGATATTTTCCACTCCTAAATCGGGGGTTTCATCGTTCATTTTTTGAATCTTATTTGAATCCAACCCCGACCCATGACACTCTCCAACGCCGGTAGCATTCTCGCTACTTTGACTCAAGTCAATCGCATGGGCTTATTGGCCGATCGCGTCAAGCATCTGCCGATGGGGGAATTTATCTGCATTCTGGATTTCATCACCGCCGAATTTCAGCAATTTTTGCGGGCGATCGAATTAATTAATAACGAGGCGATCGAAACCCTCCTCGAACAACTCCTCGACGCCTTCACCCTCAAAATCGGCCAAATTCTGGAAGCCGATCGCACCACGATTTTTCTGATCAACCGCAACAAAGGGCAGCTCTGGTACAAAACCCTCCCCGACACCGACGGCGAGCCGGGATCGACCCCCCGAGAACACACCGAAGAAGTCCGCCTGCCGATGGACACGGGAATTTTGGGCCACGTTGCCCGCACGGGACAGGCGATCAATATCGGCGACGCCCACGCCTGCCACCTGTTTGACCCCGCCGTGGACGAACCCCACGGATACCGCGCCCGCAGCATTCTCTGTATGCCCATTTTCAGCACCCAGAACCCCTCTGAACCGGTGGCGGTGGTGCGGCTGCTCAACAAGGCGGGCGATCGCGGTTTTACGGAGGAAGACGAGCAGCAATTTCGCTCCTTCGCCGACTCCATCGGCATCATCCTGGAAAGCTGCCAATCCTTTTTCGTCGCCGCCCGCAACCAGCGGGGTGTCGCGGCCCTTTTAAAAGCTACCACCACCCTCGGCCAAAGTCTGGATCTCGAAACTACTTTGCTGTCCGTGATGGAACAGGCCCGGGATCTGATGCAGGCCGATCGCAGCACGATTTTCTTACTCAAAAAAGAAACCCAGGAACTGTGGACAAAAGTGGCGAAAGCCGACGGCAAAACAATGGTGGAAATTCGCATCCCCGCCAACAAGGGCATCGCCGGTTACGTCGCCTCCACCGGCCAGGTTTTGAACATCACCAACGCCTACACCGACCCCCGTTTCGACCCCACCACCGATCGCAAAACCGGCTACCGAACCCGCAACATCCTCTGTATGCCCGTCTACAACGCCAAGGGGGAATTGATCGGCGTCACCCAACTGATCAACAAGCACAAGGGCAGTTTCACCAACTCTGACGAAGAATTTCTCCGGGCGTTCAACGCCCAGGCGGGCATCGCCCTACAAAATGCCCAGTTGTTTGAAAATGTGATGGTGGAGAAACAGTACCAAAAAGACATCCTCCAAAGCCTCTCCGATGTGGTCATTTCTACTGATTTGCAGGGCTGCATCGTCACCATCAACGATGCCGCTTTGGAACTGCTCGGCTGTCCCCGCCGCCGCGCCCACCACCGCCAGATCCGCCAATATTGGGAAGACCATCTGAGGGGACAGTACATCTGGGACGTTCTCCCCGTGGAAAATTTGCAACTTCGCCTCGAAGATAGCCTCAAATATGCCGCCCGTCATTTCGTCCCGGAACAAAGTTTGACGGTGGGGTTGGTGGAAGTGACGATTCCTGAGTTTGGGGAGGAAATATCGATCCCGATTTTGGTGGTTCCCGATCGCGATAACCCGGATATTTATTACCCCTGGAGTCGGGTAATGGGCGATCGTTCTCCCCCCCCTTCCCCCTCCTATTCTACCCCGGAAATCCGCCAACTTGAACGCAGCATTAACCTCACTGTCAACCCCCTCACCAACCCGGAGGGCGGCGTGCGCGGGGGGTTGGTGGTTCTGGAAGATATCAGTCGCGAAAAGCGGATGAAAACCACCATGTACCGCTACATGACTCCCGGTGTCGCGGAACGGGTGATGGCGTTGGGGGAAGATGCGCTGATGGTCGGGGAACGCAAGGAAGTGACGATCCTTTTTTCCGACATCCGGGGTTATACCACATTGACGGAAAATTTGGAGGCGTCCGATGTGGTGGCGCTGTTAAATCAATATTTTGAGACGATGGTGGAGGCGGTTTTTTCCCACGAAGGAACGTTGGATAAGTTTATCGGCGACGCGCTGATGGCGGTGTTCGGGGCGCCACTTCCGCTGCGGGACAACCATGCTTGGATGGCGGTGAAGTCGGCGTTGGATATGCGGCGGAGGTTGAAGGAGTTCAACGAATCCCGCCCCACTGAACCGCAGATTCGCATCGGGATCGGCATGAGTTCGGGGGAGGTGGTTTCGGGCAATATCGGCTCCCAAAAACGGATGGATTATACGGTAATTGGAGATGGGGTGAATTTGAGTTCCCGTTTGGAACAATTGACTAAGTTATATGGCTGCGATATTATTTTAAGTGAGATGACTTACGAATTGTGCGGCGATCGCATCTGGGTGCGGGAGTTGGATAAGGTGCGGGTGAAGGGTAAAAATAAGGCGGTCAATATTTACGAGTTGATCGGCTCCAAATCCCTGCAATTGAGCGACGAAACTCACGAGTTTTTAGAATATTACAATTTGGGGCGAGAAGCCTATTTGTCGCGCAATTTTGACGGGGCGATTCGACACTTGGAAGTTGCCCAGACCCTGCGGCCGGACGATCGCGCGGTGGAAATTCACATCGCGCGATCGCAAAACTATATAGAAAATCCCCCCCCGCAAGATTGGGACGGGATTCATACGATGACGACGAAATAGGGAGTGGGGAGCGCAGTTTTCTCCGCTCCCCCTCATATCATGTCCGTTTGAATACTTATAGCGCTGCGCGCGGTCTTCGAGAATCGAGAGTCGGGAGTCGGGAAAACTCAAAGCCCCTCTGAATCGAGGTTTTGAAGTTTTTTTAGTCTCCTCGATTTGTCAACACACGAGCGCGATACTTGCGATATATCAGATCCGGTTGAATACCCGGAAAAAACCGGTTGAATATCGAGACCGCTTGGGAATCAATTCCCAAGCTAATAGCAAAGGGGAGGTTTAGGAGGGGATAACCGGATTTGATATGACACGCCAGGAATGATCAATCTCTCTACCACCGACTCCCTACTCCCTACTCCCTATTCTTGCCTCTCTTGAGAGACTAGAGCCGATCGCCCCAACTATTCGGCCACTTTATCCTTGAACATTTTGCCGGCGGAGAAGGCGGGAACCCGGGTAGCGGGAATGTCCATCTTTTGCCCGGTCTTGGGGTTGCGACCTTCCCGGGCCTTCCGTTCCCGGGCTTCAAAAGAGCCGAACCCCACCAGGGTCACTTTTTCCTGTCTGGAAACGGAATCCATGATGCTTTCGAGGGCGGCACTCAACACCGCGTCGGCCTGTTTTTTGGTCACGTCCGCTCTGGCGGCAACCACATCGACTAATTCACCCTTGTTCATCTGAACGATTACTCCTTTTATTTTGCACGATTGGCCCGACGCTCGGCGGCGGGCGAAATATTGAGGCGGGCGGAACCCGAAATTCCCCGACTGGCGGAGGTTTCACCCGGTTCTCCCCGGCACTCTGTTTGGGGGTCGCTCCGTCGGGGATGTGGCAAACACCGGCCCCGGCATCGGGCGATACGCCCAGAACCCCCACAGAATCTGACTTGCACTGATTTATTCTAAGGTCTGACAGCCGGCTATGGATCGTCTGACCCCCGAATTGACCTGGATTGGGCGGGATTTTCCACTTTTCTTTAGATCTGGGGGCAAAAAAATGCCCCTGCGATCGCCGATCGCAGGGGCGGAGGAAAACGAATGATCAATTGTCAACTATCAATTGTCAATTAGCCTAGCGGCCCTGGATCATCCGCTGAACGTCCGGGCTGACGTTGTACTGGTAGCCGAAGGGGGAGCGATCGGAATCGTCGAGGATGTTGGGCGTCACCAATACAACGACTTCCGCCCGCTCGTTTTCTGAGGTGGTGCTGCGGAACAGGGCTCCAATCAGGGGCAGGTCGCCCAACAGGGGAATCTTGCTGACGGCCTGCCGTTCCCGCTCCTGAATGATGCCGGAAAGGATCAGGGTCTGACCGTCCCGCAGGCGGACTAAGCCGGAGTCCAGACGGCGAATCAAGGTTTCTGTCGCGAAACCGCCCTGTTGGTCCGTTTCGATGCGTTCGCCCACGGCGCTGACTTCGGGGTTGATCCGCATTGACACGAATCCGTTATCATCCACACGTTCGATGTTGACCGAAACGGTCAGACCGATATCTTCAAACGTCGGATCTCGGTTGACCTGGGGACCGGCGACGGTGTTGACCGTTTCCACGTCGATCGATTTGACGATGTTCTCCACCAAGTTCACTGTCGCCGTTTCACCTTCCTGGACGACCAAGGTGGGATCGGTGAGGATCTTGGCATTGCCACTCACGATTTGAGCTTGCAGGGTGGAGAGGAAGCGCCGGGGATACTGGAAGAAGGGGAATTGGGCAAATTCCACCGATCCCAAACCCGTCAATTCCCCGGTGTTTAGATTTCGCGTGAAAGGTGTGTACTCGGAAATGCCGACTCGGCCGGGTCGGTCGGTGACGGGCGAAACCGGTCTCAAGCCGATGCCACCGCCGGGGGCCGTCAGCGGAGTGCTGGTCGTCCCGTCGCGATCGAAGAACGGATCTGCCGAATCTAACAATACCTCATCATTCGTTTGATTTTCGATGATGGGTCGAGAATTAATTCCACCCGTTGACAAGCTTCGACTCGGAGGATTAATCCCGCCAAAGTTGACGGCGGCGGCCCCGCCATCATTGACGAAAAATGTATCGTTGATGCCAAAAGAGAAACTGCTGTTCTGGGTCGCCGTACCCGAGAGGTTGATGTCGATGATTTTAACGTTAACTGCCACCTGACGCTGGCGCAGGTCGAGTTGCATCAACAGGGCAGTGGCGAT
>JBNGCR010000036.1:0-5904 GCA_050045915.1 Limnospira sp. | reverse complement strand
GGCGGGATTGACGTTGGAAACGGCGATATCGCCCAAGGGCGGGGCGACGGCGCGGGGTTGGAAGGGGGGAGCCGGATTGGGTTGTCGGCGCGGTTGCAGGGGCGCCTGACCGGGCTGCTGTGGGGCGAGGTTGGGGTCGGGCATGAGAATTTCTTCGCCCCCCGCCTGGTTGGGAACGGCCGGACGCCCGCCGATGTTCACATCCGGGTCCGGAACCATCACGTTGGGGGAGTCGGGAACCGGGGGGGGAGTCGCCGGAGCTTGGGCCACCGCACCCGGGGCGATCGCGATCGCAATTCCATCCGAAGCCCCCTGGATAATTCTGGCGTCGGGAGATCCATTGCTTCCAGTTACGATCACCCGGACGCTGGTGGGGTCCAGTTGGCTGACCATGATCGAAGAGATGCCGGGGGCGGGGTTATCCTGCTGAAACGAACCGTTGGGCGAGTTGAATTGCGTATTGATAATATCGGCGACAAAATCATTCCCCCGGCGGATGACGAACACTTCCGGGCGTTCAGTCCCCTCCGTCACCAGCACCAGGTTGATTTCGCCGTTGCTGCCCTGCACCAACTGCACGTCCCGCACGACGGTAAACGCCTGGGCGGGAGCCTGGGCCAGGACGATCGCGGCGGCTCCGGCGATCGCTCCTCCACCAAATCCTAAAATCTGTTTCACATTCCCTCCTCACATTGGAAAGTGGCGGTTTTACGTTTATTTATAGATGGGTTTAAGGGTTTAAGTTAACAAATCATATTCGATGGAGCGCGATCGCAACAACTGTACACCCTTCGCGATCTAAGGACGGCATTCCCGAAACCCGCCGGAACGCCAAAGCCGATGCCGCGCCCTTCACCCGACTCGGACAGTTTTTGCCACGGTGAGCGATGGAAGACAGGTTAGACTATTTGACGCCAACTGTCAACCGGAATTTTTACCGGGGGAAACTGGGGATTTTAGATTTTAGATTTTAGATTCTCCTCCGCCCCCTCCGCCCCCTCCACCCCTCCGCCCAAAAAAAAGCGATCGCGTCCGAAAACTGCGATCGCTCCCGTTATCAGGTCGATAAGCGGCGATTATTTTTGTTCTTCGGCTTCGGCTTCGGCTTGTTGGGCCTGTTGGAGTTTTGCGTCCAACTGCTGCTGACTCAGGGGAAGCAGGGCGTGCAGGTCGAAAGACGTCTCGAGTCGTCGCTGGGGCTGTTCCGCGAGGGGCACGAACCGGCCCTGGCGGTATTCCCCCCGCACCTCCGGCGATCGTTCCATCAGTTCCGACTCGAAATTTCGCACCACCAACATGGGTTGCATCCGCTCCAGGGCGATCAGAAATTGCCGGGTCTGCTCGAAGCTGCCTTCAAACTCGACCTCAAATTGTCGCCGTCTCAGCTTGCCGTTCACTTGGGACCCCAGGGAACTATCATTGACGATCTCCTCATATTTCCCATCTCCCAAATCGACCGGCTCGATTTTCTGGATCTGGGCTTTGAGCTCGTCATCTTGGATACCCGCATTGATTTGGTTGAGCTGCTCGTTCAAGTCAAACATCAGGGTGTCCAAAGTCGCCTCGTCGGCAAACAGGGCCGTGACGTTGGCACGACGCTGTTTCGCCTCCTCCAACTGCTGCTCGGCCTGCTCGCGCTTTTGCAGTCTCTCGTTTTGCTGCTCGATTTCCTGTTGTTTGGTTTGAATTTCGCTGTTGAGGTTCGACCCCTCTTGCATCGCCGGAAGCACCAGTTTAAAAATACCGGCTCCCGCCAATAGCAATCCCACCACCGCGATCGCGATCGCGATGGTTTTGGAGGTCAACTGCAATCCCAAGAAACTCGGGCCGGATACCTCTTCTTCTTCGGTTTCGGGGATGAATTCGTTTGCTGCTGTCATTTGGAATAACCTCCTATGATTCGGATAACCTGACTCGCATCAGGCGGGGAAACGCTTACGGTTGAATCACGCCCTTTTCCTGCAGGGTTTCGATCCGGTTCACCAGCCCGACGGCATCGTTGCTCTTCAACAGTGGCAACAGTTCCGAGGCTTTTGCCGAACTGAGGGCCGTTTCGATTTCGTATTCCACCACCGGCTGCAATTCCAGGTCAGCCCGTCTGTCGTCGCCATCGACAACCAACTGGGCGGGGTTGTCTCGCAGTTCCGCCGCGAGCAGTTTGGTTTTTTCTCCGTCAAAGAAAGGAGACTGATTCAGCAAGAGAATAAAATCGTTGAGCTGACCGAAAGAACTGGCGAACCCTTCGATCTTGACCGTGGCGGTATTTCGCGGCGGTGGCGGGGGGGCTTCTTCGCCCTCTTTGGCCGCGGCGGGGGCCGCGGCGGGTTCCGGTTCGGTTTGTTCGATATTCGCGATCCGGATGCCGGCAATTTGCATCAATTCAGCCATCTCCTGGCTCAGGGCAGACCAGGGTTTGATCTCGTTGAAGACCGTCGCCAGGGCGTCGGCTTCCTCGTTGGTTTGTTTGGTTTCGGTGTAGATCTGTTCGAGTTCGTTGACTTGGCTGGTTTTCTCGCCCAGTTGTGCCTGCAGGGCTTCCACTTCCTTCTGAAGTTGGGTATTGCGCTGGTTGAAGACGAACCAAATTCCCCCCACCAGAGCGTTGAGAGCGATCGCGGCCCCCACCCCGATCAGGATCGGCTTTTGGTCGATCGGTTGCCCCCCGGAGGTGGGCGCGATCGCTTTTTTCTCCCTGGGCTTGTATTCCGGGCGATCGTTGAGAAAATTAATATCCAGGCTGTACATGGTACCAGAACCTCTTGCAAGACTGTTGTGGGATGTCGGAGCGGCCGGGGCGTCCCGGTTAGCTGACCCGCAGACCCAAACCCAAAGCGACTCCCAAACTCGCCCGTTCCTCGATGGGAATGTCGCGATCGTCGGCGGAGATCCCGAGGGTTTCAATCGGATCGACTTGGGTGGCGGGCATGGCGAGACGCTGCATGAAAAACTCGTCGAGTTGTCCGATCGCAGCACCCGGACCGGCGAGGAGAAGCTGGGCAATTTCCAGCCCGTCACTCTGATTGATGTAGAAGTCAATCGAGCGGCGCAGTTCGTCGGCCAGCTCTGCTAATACTTTAATGATGGCATTCGTCCCCGGATTGGGATCGCTCAATGCTCCCATTGTATCAGTCACGGGAAGGGTCATGGCCTGCAGTTCGCCCACGTCCCGGGAGGGGGGCAGGTTCATGGCGTTGTTGAGGGCGCTCTGCACCTGGTAGAGTCCGATGGGGATGGTGCGGTTGAACTGCGGCACCCCGTTCACCACGATCGCCAATTCGGTGCTGTCGAATTCGATGTCGGCCACAATCGCCGCCTCGTTGGACGAAAACTGTTCGAGCTGATTTTTTAAGGTGCGAATTAGGGAGAAATTACTCACTTCTAAAATATCCACCACTAGCCCCGCCTGCTCGAATGTTGTGAGGTAGGTATCGGTGACTTCTTTGCGGGTTGCCACCAGCAAAACCTGAACTTTTTCGATGCCATCTTCATCGACAAATAAGCCCAATTTCTGATAATCAACGTCCGCTTCTTCCCGGGAAAAAGGCAGGTATAATCCCGCCTCTGCGTCCATGTAATCTTTGAGTTCCTCTTGGTTCAATTCCGCCGGAACCGCGATCAGGCGAGTCACCGCTTCTCGCCCGGGAATGGCGGTGGCGATGCGCTTGGTTTTAATATTGTTGTCGGCGAGGGTGGATTGGATAAGCTCCGACATGGTGGGTGTATCGACGATCTGGCCGTCGAGTACCACATCTTCGGGAACGGGCGTGGTCGCCAAGGTGAGCAACTTTAAGTTATCCCCCTTTTTGCGAAGTTCGACAATATGAATTCGCTCCGACGCCAGTTCGATCGCCATTCCGGGCTTACTGCCGGAAAAAATCCCTTTTAAAAAGCCAACCATAGCTATTTTTTTCATCAGTTAAGGGGAAAACAGAACTCTTGGATTGGAAGTTCTGTTAGGTCAACGATAACATTTCTTCGCAAAGGTTCGATGTCGGCGACGGGAGAAGGAGCCGGGAGTCGGGGACAAAGATGATAGAATGCGATCGGATGTGCGAGACGTTCGAGCGCGGTTCCGCCACGACGATCGCCGTCGAGACTCGGTGCGATCGCCACCTGCCCGCCCTTGAGAGAGCCAACAGCCATGACGGATGATCCCCACCTGCAGTTGCTTCTCGAAGATCTCAAAAGTCCCGATCCTGCCGTGCGCGACCGGGCGACCCGCCAACTGTGGCGCCTCTGGTTTGAACAAAAGGGAATGGCCGGTCTAGAACAACTGCGCCGAGCCGAGGACAGCCTGCAAACCGGTGCCGTCTCGGACGCGGAGGCTATTTTAACCCAACTGATCCGGGACCTGCCCGATTTCGCCGAAGCCTGGAACCGTCGCGCCGTCCTCTACTACACCACCCGCCAGTTCGCCAAAGCCCTGCGCGACTGCGAAGAAGTCGTCCGCCTCAACCCCATCCACTTCGGCGCCCTCCAAGGCATCGGACTCTGCCATGCCGCCCTGGGCAACTACCCGAAAGCGATCGCCACCTTCCGAAGAGCCCTAGAAATCCAACCCTACTCCGTCGATAACCAGCGCCTCATCCTAGAATGCACCGCCCGACTCTGAGGAAACAATTAACAATTAATAATTGATAATTAACAATTAACAATTAATAATTATAGCGCTGCGCGCAGGCAATGGGAAATGGGGCAATGAAATCACCTGGATATAAGGGTTTCAAGATGGGTCCCTCCCAGGAAACTGTAAACAGACGAGCGCTCACCACTATTTCCACGCCGGATGGTTGAACAGTGCCTCGATCACCCGCCGTCCCCGCAGTTGGTTGGACAGGGGCAGGTGGCCGCTGGGGGCCTCCAGATTCCAGATGAATTCTTGGGGGTAGCGAGTCCAGGCCCGGCCGCTGCGCCAGCCAATTTTGGGCCAGAATTTATCCCAATTTTTGCCCGCCCCCAACCAAATTTGTCGCTGCACCGAATAGCCGAATTTGCCGAGGGAGTGGACCCGCCAGAGGGTATCGAGGGTTTGCAAGTCGGCGACGGGAAAGCGTTCGACTTCGGAAAAATAGAGCCAGTTCCGTTGGACGGCGGCCTGTCCCACCAATTCGCACAGTTTTTGCAGGGTGAGGCGGTCGGCGGTTTGGAAGTTTTCTTGGACGAGTTCCTGTTGGACGGGAAAATAGTCCACTGCCAAGTCCGAATTGAGGGGGACGACTCCCGTGGGAAAGTGATCTTGCACGAAGGCGGTGGTTTTGGGGGAATTTGCCGTATAGAGGGCTTTGTAGGCTTCTCCTTCCACGGGGGTGGGGGGGTACGATCGCCGGGAGAGCAAAAATTCCATCAACAGGTCTGAGCCCACCTCTCCGGCGGTCGCCAGTCCCGCGATCGCTTGCAACTGCGTTTTCTCAGAATCGGAGTGGAGTTGGGAACAGAGTTCGTCGAGTTCGGGCGACAAATCGCGTTCGGAGAAAGTGATCGAATCAGTCATAGGAGGCGTTCCGGTTTAGCGACCCAGGATTACAGCAGATTTGGATGTTCCATTATTGTACAGGGGCATCCGACGCAATTCTACCGGGTGGGGAGTGGGCAAGGGGCGAGGAGCAAGGGAGTGCGAATAGATTCAGTCAGTTTTTCGGAGCGGTTATAGGATGGGAAGGAAACCATCCAATCTCAACGTGCGATCGCGCCTATGAATATCTTGATTGTCGAGGATGAACCCGAAATTGCCCGCCTGATCCGCCATACGTTGGAGGGGGAAGGGTTTTCCTGTCGCATCGCCGAAAATGGTTTGAGTGCGTTGCAGCTCTTTCAAGAACAGCAGCCCGACGTCATCGTTCTCGACCTGATGCTGCCCGGTTTGGACGGGTTGGAAGTGTGCGCCCGCATCCGCCAGCAACCGGG
>JBNGCR010000035.1:7296-36245 GCA_050045915.1 Limnospira sp. | reverse complement strand
TGATCCGCCTCCCCGGAACCTTCGTCGCCCCCTGGCAGTGGGCTTGGTTCCTGATTGCCAACGCCTTTTTCACCTTCGCCAGCGCCTTCAGCGACCCGTCCCCCCGGTGGCGAATCACGGGTTTGGTCGGGATGGGGTTGGTCTTTGTCAACGCCGTAATTTCCGGACAGCGCATCGCCCTGGCATTGGTGCCGACGGTCACAGTCATTCTGCTCGTCCTCACCGGACAAGTCGCCAACCTCAAACGCTTCATTCCCATCGCCGGAGGCCTGGGATTGCTCTTGGGCGGGGCGATGGTCGCCAACCCGGCACTCGTCCAGGAACGGGTCGATAGTTTTGTGAGTCGCTGGCAAGCTTCTCCCCCCACAGACTTTATTGCCGATCAATTTGGGCACAGCACCGGCGGACAACAGGGAATTTTTGGTAAAGGCCTCGGGCGGGCGACGAACTCGACCCGCATATTCGGCAAAACAAAGCTGATCGAAACCTACTATCCCAAGTTGATCTACGAGATCGGCCCGGTCGGAACTTTGGCATTTCTGGGGTTTGTCACCACCATTACTTTCACGGCTTTCAAAACTTACCGTTCCGTCAAAGATAAAAATCTTCGTAGTTTCGGGGCATCGTTTTGGGTTTTCGTTTTGATCATCAGTTACAATACTTACTATTATCCCCTGGATGTCGATCCGGTCGCCGTTTATTACTGGTACTTTGCCGGTGTCATTTACAAATTGCCCGAAATCGACAAACAAGAACGAAAAAGATTGAGAGAAGAAGGAGAATTGGACGAAGAAGAGGAGCCTTAGATGGGGATTGGATCGGTTCTTTATCCCGCCAATTTTAATATTTCTAGTCCGCTCGGGTCGGCCGAAACCTTCACCGTCCCGACCGTCTCGGCGAGTGCTATAACTGCATCAGGGCTGCTGAAAGCCACCGTCACGGCCACCCGGCTTGACGGGGGGAATCATTACTAAGGATAGCTAATCATGGATCGGCCACTCATCTCCGTTGTCATTCCCACCTACAACCGCGAAGAAGCCCTGCGAGATACCCTCGCCGACGTCCTCAAACAGGACTATCCTCACTTTGAAGTCATCGTCGCAGACCAAACCCGCACCCACGAACCCGAAACCCAAACCGATTTGCAAGAACTGGCCGATGCCGGCAAAATTTCCTGGCACCGCCTCGACTGGGCCAGCCTGCCGGGGGCGCGAAATTACGCCGTGCGACGGGCCAAAGGGGACATCATCCTGTTCATCGACGACGACGTACAACTGCCGGCGGGATTCCTCGACGCCCACGCCCGCAACTACATCGACAACGACCAAATCGGTGCGGTGGCCGGCCGGGTCTTCGATCGCATGAAATTGGGCGACTCCGGCGGCTCCCTCACCGTCGAAACCCTGCCCCCCGAAGCGATGGACCCCGGCATCGCCTGGTACTATATCGACCTGGTACACACCGTTAAACCCCAGCAAGTCATCTCCGCCCGGGGCTGCAATATGTCCTTCCGGCGGGAAATTTTCGACAAACACGGCCTGCACTTCGACGAACGCTTCCGGGGCTCGGCCGTCCGGGAAGAATCCGACTTTTGCCTGCGAATCCGAAACACCGGATATATCATCTGGTACGACCCGGACGCCCACCTCGTCCACCTCGGAGAAGAAGTCGGGGGCTGCCACGACATCAGCGCGCGATCGATGCAGTACCAGATCACCTTTTACCACAACCACTTCTTCATGGGCCTGAAAAACCTCACCCCCGGACAGTGCGGGCGCTTTTTCGCCAAACTGTTCGACTGCCACGTTTTGGGCCGTCCCCCCTGCAACAAAGGCGGTTCCCCCCTGAAAGTCGCCGCCCGCCTCAACTTCTATACCCTGGGACTGTGCAAAGCGATCGCCACCCAAATTCAATCCACCTGGACCGACGGTCAAATTTACACCCGACAGGACGAATTGGCCGGTTAAATGAAAAGTGAAAAATGAAAAATGAATCGGGAATTGGGCGAATGCCATTCGCCCCTACAATTCTCATTCTTCCGACCTCAATTTTTCTCAACCATCAGATTGACACGGAGGACCTTTTAATTCAATCTGTGCAATCTGCGTAATCTGCGGATCACCCCAACCATGAAAATTATCGTCGCCAGCCACACCTACATCGTCGATCTCAACCGCGAGAAACTTCGGGAACTCGCCCGCCTCGAACCCAGCATCGAGGTGACGGTCGTTGTCCCCCGCCTGTGGAACCCCGGCGGAGTCCAGAGCAAACAGATCGAGTCCCAACCCGTCGATGAAGGAAACTTTAAAGTCGTTCCGATCTCCAATTTCAGCAAAAATAACCAGGGGTTGCTCACCTTCGGATTGGATTTGATATCTTTGATGCGATCGCTCAAACCCGACATCATCCAAGTCGAACAGGGGTCGAAAGCCCTGACTTATTCTCAGTTTATTACCCTGAATCGGATGCTGGGACTTGGCGCCAAAAATGTATTTTTTACCTGGTGGAATCTCCCCTACGAATTGAAATTTCCCGTGTCCCTGCTCGAAAAATACAACCTCGCCAACACCGACGGAATCGTGGTGGGGAACAAAGACGGGGCGGAAATTTTGCGCGATCGCGGCTACGAAGGCCCGCTCCGGATCATGCCCCAGTTGGGGGTCGATGAAACCCTGTTCAAACCCGAACCCCAGCCGCAATTGCGGGCGGAATTGGGCATCGAACCGGACGCCTTCGTGGTGGGTTTCGTGGGTCGGTTCGTGGAAGAAAAGGGACTCTTCACCCTGGCAAAAGCCCTGTCCAAAGTCAGCGATCGCCCCTGGAAGTGGGTCCTCCTCGGCCGGGGGGAACTGCGATCGCAACTCCTCGACACCGCGGCAGAATTGGGCATCCGCGATCGCCTCATCTTAATCGAAAGCGTCCCCCACGATCGCGTCTGGCAGTATATCAACGTCATGAACACCCTAATCCTCCCCTCGGAAACCACCGACAAATTCAAGACCCTGACTTCCGTGGGGTGGAAAGAACAGTTCGGCCACGTCCTCATCGAAGCGATGGCCTGCCGCGTCCCCCCCGTCGGGTCCGACTCCGGCGAAATCCCCCACGTCATCGACGACACCGGGTTGGTCTTCCCCGAGGGCGACGCCGAAGCCCTGGCTGGGTGCCTCCGCCAGTTGATGGAAAACCCGCAACTCCTGCACGACCTGGGACAGCGGGGATACAATCGCGCGATGGAACGGTACACCAACAAAGCCCTCGCCCAGGAACTGTTGGATTTTTACCAAGAACTGGTTTGAGGGAAAAGGCGGGAGTCGGGAGATTGATAATCTTTAATTATCAATTATCAATTATCAATTATCAATGACTCTCCGCGTCCCTTTTCCGATAGAATGCTAGAAAGATTGAATTTAGTCGCGACTCAGAAGCATTTAGGCGTGCCAAGTCCCAACCGCAAACCGATTTTACTCGACTTTGAAAAGCCCCTAGCCGAACTGGAGGCCCGCATCGATCAGATCCGCCAACTGGCGGATGAGAACGGCGTCGATGTTTCCGACCAGATCCGCCAACTCGAAGCCCGGGCGACCCAACTGCGACAGGAAATTTTTGGTAGCCTGTCGCCCTCCCAGCGGCTGCAACTCGCCCGCCATCCCCGCCGCCCCAGTACCCTGGACTACATCCAGGCCATGAGCGACGAGTGGATGGAACTGCACGGCGATCGCGGCGGTTGCGACGACCCGGCCCTGGTGGGCGGCGTAGGGCGACTGGCTGGCCAGCCCGTGGTTCTACTCGGCCACCAAAAGGGGCGGGACACCAAAGATAACGTCGCCCGCAACTTCGGCATGGCCGCCCCCGGCGGCTACCGCAAAGCCATGCGGCTGATGGAACACGCCGACCGCTTCGGAATGCCCATCCTCACCTTCATCGATACGCCCGGGGCCTGGGCTGGTGTGGATGCGGAAAAACTCGGTCAGGGAGAAGCGATCGCCTACAACCTGCGGGAAATGTTCCGCCTCGACGTGCCGATCATCTGCACCGTCATCGGCGAAGGGGGGTCTGGCGGTGCCCTGGGGATCGGCGTGGGGGAACAACTGCTGATGTTGGAACATTCGGTCTACACCGTAGCCACCCCCGAAGCCTGCGCGGCGATCCTGTGGAAAGATGCCGGGAAAGCCCCCCAGGCAGCCGGGGCCCTGAAAATTACCGCCCCCGACCTGAAAGAATTGGGGATCGTCGATCGCATCGTCCCCGAACCCGACGGCGGTGCCCACGGCAACCCGCTCCGGGCCGCAGAACTGCTCAAACAAGCCCTGGTGAACACCTTGGGCGAATTGATGTCCCTGACGCCCCAACAGCGTCGGGAGATGCGCTACCAGAAATTCCGCCAAATCGGGGTGTTTTCCGAACAAATTCCCGCCTGAATCATCTGGCCATCGTTGGAACTGAAGCGATCAACGGGGCGGCGATCGCTCATCCCGGCATCCCCGGCCGTTTCCCGCCATAATTTTCAATTTTGCAGTGGTGTCGCGATCGTGACCCCCATTCTCGGTGATATAATGTCTGAGTAACAAAACTTTACAATTCTCTCAGAATTAGCAATTGCGCCAGTCGGGGCGATTCGCGAATTGCCCCGACCTCAGTTGACCCCAAGCAAACATCATTCAAACCGTACATGAGTTCTCCCACAGAACGACGAGCGCTGATCACGGGGGCGAGCAGTGGCATCGGCAAGGCGACCGCCCTGGCCCTCGCAGATGCCGGCATCCACGTCGCCCTCGTCAGTCGATCGCAGGAGCAATTGGAAGCCGTAGCCCACCAAGCACGGCAACGGGGCATCGAAGCCAAAGCATTCGCCCTCGATCTATTCAAAATCGAGCAAGTTCACGCCGAAATTGCCACCCTTTCCGAAGCTTTTGGCCCCTTCGATATCCTGATCAACAATGCGGGTATGGGCTACACCCAGCCCCTTGCGAATACGCCCCTGGCCGACTGGCAACGGGTGATCGACCTCAACCTCACCAGCGTCTTTGAATGCATCAAAGGGGTCTTGCCCGGAATGCGGGAGAAAGGCGGTGGAACCATCGTCAACATCGTTTCCATCGGCGGCAAACAGGTGTTTCCCAACTGGGGGGCCTATTGCGCCAGCAAATTTGGCCTGATGGCCCTCTCCCAAGCCCTGGCGGCAGAAGAGCGCCCCCACGGGATTCGCGTCACGGCGATCTGTCCGGGTTCCGTCAATACCTCCCTTTGGGATACCCCGACTGTAGACGCGGATTTCGATCGCGGCGCCATGTTGCATCCGGAAACCGTCGCCCGATCCATCCTGCACGCTGTCGAGCTTCCCCCCGAAGCAACCCTCGACGAACTGATTCTCATGCCCAACATCGGCACCTTCTGAATCGATCCTTTCGTCCGAATTTCCAACCCATTTAATTTCGTTCCCACATTTTCTAATTTGTCATGACAATCGCATCCTCCAACAATTTTGTTAACTCATCCAGTTCCAACGGCATGAAAAATGCAGACAAAGACAATTCCGGTCGGATCTCCACCCGCCCCGATCGCAGTTCTTCCACCCACGGAAAAAATGGTCAACTTCTGACCCCCACCGAAGTCAGTCAAGAAGAAATGATGGCCGCCGTCGAAACCCTGCTGTTGGGAGTCGGCGAAGATCCGGAACGGGAAGGACTACTCAAAACCCCCAAACGGGTGGCCGAAGCCCTGCGATTCCTGACCAACGGCTACAGTCAGTCCCTCGAAGAACTCGTCAACGGCGCCATCTTCGACGAAGGACACGAAGAGATGGTTTTGGTGCGGGATATCACCGTCTTCAGCCTCTGCGAACATCATATGCTACCCTTCATGGGGAAAGCCCACGTCGCCTACATTCCCAATCAAAAAGTGATCGGCCTGAGTAAGTTGGCCCGCATCGTGGAAATGTACGCCCGCCGTCTCCAAGTTCAAGAGCGACTCACCCGCCAAGTTGCTGAAGCCGTCCAAACCGTCCTCGAACCCCAGGGGGTGGCGGTGGTGATGGAAGCCAGCCATATGTGTATGGCGATGCGCGGCGTTCAAAAACCCGGATCTTGGACGGTCACCAGTGCTATGCTCGGTGTATTCCAAGACGATCAGAAGACCCGCGAAGAATTCCTGAACCTGATTCGCCACCAACCGTCCTTTTAATGAACTGGGGAAAGGGGGCGACTCGAGTGTCAGAACTGGGGAGTATTTGACACTTCGGGCGCGCGATCGCGCCCCGAGGAACGGGATGTCGGCGGGATTCGATCGCCCCTCCCCATTGTCAGGGTGGGACTCCCCCAACCTCAGTTTTGATTTCGTGGCTTTCTAGCTAGGACAATCCAATGACTCAACCCATCAAGTTCGGTACGGACGGCTGGCGCGGCGTGATCGCCGACGACTTCACCTTTGAACGGGTCGCCCTCGTCGCCCCCCTGGCGGTTCAGGTGTTGAAAGAAACCTACGGCGACACCACCGAGAATGACAACACCGTCATCGTCGGTTACGATCGCCGCTTCCTCGCCGAAGAATTTGCCCAAAAAGCGGCTGAAAGTATCCGGGAGGCGGGTTTCGATGTGAAACTGAGCGAAACCTACGCCCCCACCCCGGCCTTCAGCCTCGCCGCCTACCAACACAAAGCCCTCGGGGCGATCGTGATCACCGCCAGCCACAACCCCGGCAAATATTTGGGGCTGAAAGTTAAGGGCGGATTCGGCGGTTCGGTGAACCCCGATGTCACCCAAAAAATCGAAGCCCGTTTGGAGAGTCCCCTTCCCCGCGTCAATCTTCCCGGCTCGTTGGAATCCTTCGACCCCTGGCCGGGATATTGCGAAACCCTGCAATCGAAAGTCAAAATTGCCGAGATTAAAGAAGCGATCGCGTCGGGGCGGTTGAGAGTCTTCGCCGATGTCATGCATGGGGCCGCCGCGGGGGGGCTCGAACGGCTACTGGGCGACGGCGTGAACGAAATTCACGGCGATCGCGACCCGCTCTTCGACGGGGGCGCTCCCGAACCCCTGCCCCGCTACCTGTCGGAATTATTCCGGCAAATCAAAAGTCACTCTGCCAAAACCGACGGGGTGACGGTGGGGTTGGTGTTCGACGGAGACAGCGATCGCATCGCCGCCGTGGACGGAAACGGCAATTTCCTCAGCTCCCAAATTCTCATCCCCATCCTCATCGAACACCTCTCAACCCGCCGGAAATTCACCGGAGAAGTGATCAAAACCGTCAGCGGTTCCGATCTGATTCCCCGTATCGTCGATCTGTTCAATCTCTCCCTGCATGAAACTCCCATCGGCTACAAATACATCGCCGACCGGATGCGATCGAGTTCTGTTTTAATTGGCGGGGAAGAATCTGGCGGCATCGGCTACGGAACCCACATCCCCGAACGGGATGCCCTGCTGTCGGCCCTGTACGTTTTGGAAGCTGTGGTGGCATCCGGGGAAGATCTCAGCCAAACCTACCAACGCCTGCAAGAGCAAACCGGATTCACCTCCGCCTACGATCGCATCGACCTCCCCCTGGCCAGCATGGACGTGCGGGCGAAACTGGTGGCGGAATTGGAAAACAACCCCATCCAAGATATCGCCGGACAGGCTGTGGTGGACTGTCTGACCGTGGACGGCTATAAATTCCGTCTCGCGGACGGCCGCTGGCTCCTGATCCGCTTCAGCGGCACCGAACCCGTCCTGCGGCTCTACTGCGAAGCCGACACCATCGAGACGGTGAACCAAACCCTTTCCTGGGCGAAAGATTGGGCGCTCAGTCAGAATTAGGGAATAGGCAATAGGCAATAGGCAATAGGCAATGGGGGTTCTGCTTCCCTCCGCCCCCTACGCCTCCTCTGCTCCTTTGAACATTGATCATTGATAATTATCAATTCCCCACTCCCTACTCCCCACTCCCCACTCCCTACTCCCTATCAACATGACCAAACGATTAGTTGTTGCCACCGGAAATCCGGGCAAGTTGGATGAAATGCGAGCGTACCTGACCGGTATTGACGTGGAATTGCGGCTCAAACCCCGGGATTTGGACGTGGAAGAGACGGGAAGCACGTTTTTGGAAAATGCTTGCCTGAAGGCAACTCAGGTGGCGCAGGCGACCGGAGAGTGGGCGATCGCGGATGATTCCGGATTGGCGGTGGATGCCCTGGGAGGGGCTCCCGGCATTTATTCGGCCCGCTACGCGGCGACGGATGCGGAACGGATCGCCCGGGTTCTCCGGGAACTGGAAACGGCGGACAGTCGCAGCGCCCAATTTATCTGTGCGATCGCCATCGCCCGCCCGGACGGCGCGATCGTCACACAACTCGAAGGAATCTGTCCCGGGGAAATTGCCGGGGCGCCTCGAGGTGAGAGGGGTTTCGGTTACGATCCGATCTTTTACGTCCCGGAACGGCAGATGACCTTCGCGGAAATGTCCCCAGAACTCAAAAATCAGATGTCCCATCGGGGCCTGGCTTTTGCGAAGTTACTGCCCCAACTTCCCGTCCTTCTCAACTGATCCGAGGAGTCGGAATTCAAGCCGGACAATGGGGAAACCCCGGCAAGTGGGGTGAAACTGGATTTCCCAACCCCCCACCTGCTCTCTAAATGGCTTCTAGATTCTTTTCTCCCGTGCGGATGCGGATGATTTGTTCCACAGGAGAGACAAAAATCTTACCATCCCCGATCTCGCCGGTTCGAGATGCAACGACAATTTTATCGACGACCATATCCACCTGGTCATCTTCGACTACCACTTCGATCTTGAGCTTTTGTAGGAACTCAACGGTATATTCCGAACCCCGGTAGCGCTCGGTCTGACCTTTCTGGCGGCCGAACCCTCGCACTTCCGAGACGGTCATTCCGACAATGCCGGCGTTGACCAGGGCAATCTTAACTTCGTCAAGTTTAAACGGCCGAATGATGGCTTCTATCTTTTTCAACTGTTTCAAGGCTTTCACTCCTAACGCTTACTATTCGATCGGTCTGCTAGATAACGCGACACCCTTTGATATCACCGTCGAGCCAGACCCATTTGTAATGCAGGATACATTTTGTGTCTGGATGCCGTCTTTTAACGTATCATAGTGGAATGGTTTCGGAAATGTGAACGGGTGAAAACAGACGCGAGTTGGGACATCTCCCAATCGCCGTCACGGCCGGGACGTCTCCCGAGGACGGCCGAGCCGTGCGATCGCTGCTCCGGTCATCTGTCTTCCGGGTGGAGACTCCCGTTATACCCGCCCGGTTAGCGACAGATCAAAGCCGGTCAGCCCGTTCACCATCACGAAATATGTGTTCAAATGTGAACATGACTGAAAAAGCCTACCGATACCGCTTTTACCCGAACCCCGAACCGGAAAATCTGTTGAGGAGAACTTTGGGTTGTGTCCGTCTAATGGACAACAAAGCGCTGGCGGCGCGAACCGAGGGTTGGTACGAACGGCAAGAGCGCATCGGGTATGACCCAACATCTTCGATGTTGACGGGGTGGAAGAAAACGGAAAAACTCCACTTTCTCAATGAGGATGTCAATTGTATAATAAAGGTTTTAACTAAACAATTAAAGTTAGATTAGAGGAACTTCCGTGCAACTCAAACCTAAAATCGCGTCCAAGCGTGCCACGGGGGCATTTGCGCTCATCGATAGCCTGAAGCGTCACGGCGTGAAGCACATCTTCGGCTATCCCGGCGGGGCGATCCTCCCCGTTTATGACGAACTCTACCGGGCAGAAGCCGAGGGCGACATCCAACATATTCTCGTCCGCCACGAACAGGGGGCATCCCACGCCGCCGACGGCTATGCCCGGGCGACGGGGCGGGTGGGGGTGTGCTTCGGAACGTCCGGACCGGGGGCGACGAACCTGGTCACGGGCATCGCCACCGCCCACATGGATTCGATCCCGATGGTGATTGTCACCGGACAGGTGGCCCGCCCCGCGATCGGTACAGATGCATTTCAAGAAACAGATATTTATGGCATTACCCTGCCCATTGTCAAACATTCCTATGTGGTGCGGGAGCCGAGTGACATGGCTCGTATTGTTGCCGAAGCCTTCCACATCGCCAGCACTGGACGTCCCGGCCCCGTGCTGATCGATGTCCCCAAAGATGTCGGCCTGGAAGAATTTGACTACATCCCCGTCAATCCGGGTGAAGTGTCCCTGCCGGGATATCGCCCGACGGTGAAGGGAAATATCCGCCAAATCAACCAGGCGATCAAGCTGATTCAAGAGGCCGAGCGTCCCCTGTTATATGTGGGTGGCGGGGCGATTTCTGCCGGGGCCCACGCGGAAATTGCGGAAGTGGCCGAACAGTTCCAGATCCCCGTCACCACGACGCTGATGGGGAAAGGGGCTTTTGACGAAAAGCATTCTCTCTCGGTGGGGATGCTGGGGATGCACGGCACGGCTTACGCCAATTTTGCGGTCAGCGAGTGCGACTTGCTGATCGCCGTCGGCGCCCGGTTCGACGATCGCGTGACTGGAAAATTGGATGAATTCGCTTCCCGGGCTCGGGTGATCCACATTGACATCGACCCGGCGGAAGTGGGCAAAAATCGCGCCCCCGAAGTTCCCATTGTCGGCGATGTGCGCCAGGTTCTCATCGACTTGCTGCGTCGCTGCCGGGAAATGGGAGAGGTGGCGAACTCCAATCAAACTCAGGCTTGGTTGGAACGGATCGATCGCTGGCGGGAAGATTACCCCCTGATTGTCCCCCGCTACTCCGACAGTCTCTCCCCCCAAGAGGCGATCGCGGAATTGGGCCAAATGGCACCGGATGCCTACTACACCACGGATGTCGGCCAGCACCAGATGTGGGGCGCTCAGTTCCTCAAAAACGGCCCGCGGCAGTGGATTTCCAGCGCTGGTCTGGGTACGATGGGCTACGGCATCCCCTCCGCGATGGGGGCGAAAGTGGCTCTGCCCGATCACGAGGTGATCTGCATCGCCGGGGATGCGAGTGTGCAAATGAATATCCAAGAGTTGGGAACCCTGGCACAATACGGCATCAACGTGAAAACTGTGATTATCAATAACGGTTGGCAGGGGATGGTCCGCCAGTGGCAACAGGCGTTCTACGGTGAGCGGTATTCTTCCTCCAATATGGAGGTGGGGATGCCGGACTTTGAAATGTTGGCCCGTTCCTACGGCGTGAAGGGTATGGTGGTCAGATGTCGGGAAGAATTGCACGATGCCTTCGCCGAACTGTTGGCTTACGACGGCCCGGTTTTGATGGATGTCCGCGTCACCAAAGATGAAAACTGCTATCCGATGGTGGCCCCCGGAAAGAGCAACGCCCAAATGCTGGGACTCCCCGAACGGAAACAGCTAGAAAAAGCGGTCGAATTGGTCTATTGCACCAATTGTGGCGCGAAGAATGTCGCCAGCAACCATTTCTGTCCCGAGTGCGGCACTAAATTGTAAGGCGGAGTCCACTTGGCAGTTTTTTTCCATCAGGGGCGTATCGATGCGATCGCCCCTTTTTATGTAAGGTGTAGGGAATTATCAATTATCAATGCTTACCATGTCAACTTCCGATCGCTTTGAACAGGAGAGTCTCGGTTGGCAGGTACAAATGCTGCAGCGGCGGGTCAGCCAGTGGTGGGAATTTCAACAAAATCGATTCGCCGATCGCATCCCGGAATACTCCCTGCCGTTCAATTTAGACTGGATCGACTGGGGATTGCTGTGGGGTGTGATACAAATTGCCGGCGTTTGTCTGGCTGGGTGGCTGCTGCTGCGGTTGGGATGGCTGCTGGGGCGGCGGTTGCATCTGTTGTTGGTGCGCGAGTTCCCCCAAAGTGGTTATTTTTCTCCTTCCTCGAACCGAGAAGAAATGTCCGTTCAGGGTTGGGTGAAGCGATCGCAATTACTCCAACGGGAAAGACGATATCGGGAAGCCTGCATCTGTCTCTATTTCGCTGTTATCCGGCAATTACATGATAGCGGAATTGTCCCGAACTCACTCAGTCGCACGGACGGAGAGTATTTACAATTGCTGCGAAATTTTCCCCAAAATGATGCCTATGAAACGTTGTTGACGATCCACCAAAAAGTTTGTTTCGCATCCGGGGAAGTCTCCTCGGCGGACTTCGATCGCTGTCAAGATGCCTATCGGGCGATCGCGGAAGCTTTGAAAACTGTCGGTAAAAAATAGGGAAAAATGGGCAATTCGAGGCGCAAATTTTTGATACTTAGTGCGGTGGCGATCGCGGCATTTGCACTCTTTATTTTTGCGATCGCACCGGCGAGCGATCGGCTTAATGGCGGTTCGAGTTACAACCGCGATCCGGATGGCTACGGCGCCTGGTACGCCTTCATGGCGGGGCGGAAAAGCACCCTAGAACGGTGGCAAAAACCCCTCGATGACTTGCCCTCGAAATCCCCCGCAACTTTGATCCGGGTTTATCCTCAACTGCGAAATTCTGAATTATCCGCCGCCGAGAAAGACTGGGTTGAAAGCGGAAATACTCTGATTATTTTGGGCGTCATAAAACCGGTCACTTCCGCCCGGTTTATCACCCGCCAGAATACGTCTTTTGGAGGGGTAGAGATTGCCACCCGGAGGCGGGCAAAATCGACGGTTGAACGTCCCGAACTATTGGGAGATGAATTTGGCGCGATCGTTTGGGAAACCGCGATCAACGGGGGACGGGCAATATTTGCGACAGCCCCCTATCTCGCCGCCAACGCTTATCAGGATGCGCCGGGAAACTTTCAATTTCTCGCCGGACTCGCGGACAATCCGTCGATTTTTATCGATGAATATATCCACGGCTACCGGGATCTCGATCCGAACCAATCCGAGGGAACTTTAACCCTTTTTGATTACTTGATCGATACTCCCCTGTTTCCGGCTTTTTTACAGGGTGCGATCGTGTTTATGTTATGGGTTTGGGCGGCAAACCGACGCTTCGGACGGGTTCAGAAACTCCCGTCAAAAACCGTCGATAACAGTATCGCCTACATCGATGCTTTGGCGGGGGTATTGCGGCGGGCAAACAGTTCCGAATTTGTTTTGGATGTCGTCGGAAAGGAGGAAAAAAAACAGCTTCTAAAAGCCTTGGGACTTGGAGATATTTCCCTTGATGATCGCACGTTAATTGACGCTTTCGCCGAAGCTACGGGGGAATCTCCTCAAGAATTGCGGCAAGTCCTCCAAACCCAAAATCGCCGCCAGATCGGCGAAGCTAACCTCTTAAAATGGCTGCAAAGGTGGCGATCGTTGCGAAAATAATTGTAGTCAAAATCGCCCATCACAGATTTTGTGGGCTTGATGATCGGGTTGTTGAATAATATCAAGTCCGTTTGAATACTTACACAATCGTTCGAGAAAAGGCAATCGGCAAGAGGCAATCGGCAAAAGTTTGAAGCCGCTTCAGAAGATGGCACCCAGGAATCATAACTGTTTAAGCGGACATGATATAAACAATCAAGTAAACAGCAAAGTTTGGATGATTTGTCAAGGAGGGAGGGGGAGAAAAGTCGTGTCCAACCTCACAATGAATTTAAAAATACAGTGTCGTGCGGAGGGGAAGGTGATCGGAGCCCGTGGAGGATAGAACTTGGGTTTGGCGCGATCGAAATTGGGAAGAATGCCAAATATAATCGATTCTGAATAGGGGAAAATTGAGCTTTCCCGACAGGTTGGGATGGGCTAAACTCAAGTCCCAGCCGTGGGGCCAGGTGTAGCCGAATCCGAAGCCGGATTCTCGAAAGCAATCGTCGATATACCGGGTTAATTTGTGATAGTCTTGGGACTGTTCTGTGAAATTGAAATCCCCGGCGACAATCACGGGTTGAGTCTCCCGTCGGATGCGATCAATCAAGTCTTCCACTTGAGCGGTTCTCGCGGAAAATTCGTAGCTAGGAATACTGAAAAAAGGGCCGATTTTTTGGGGGCGAATCCAAGGGGAAATTGTCTGTATATTATAGAGTATAATTTTCCGCCCGTCAACCGTCGCAATCGCCCGCTGTTGAGTTTCCTGCAATCCCGCCAGGTGGATGTTTTGGTGCGATCGCAGGGGATATTTGCTGAGGATGGCGACGGGGGGTTTTCCCACCTGGTAGGGGTGGGTGGTTTTGAGTTTCGGAAAGGCTTCTCTGACGTGGGGGACGACCCCCTCTTGTAAAAACACGAAGTCGGGGTCTTCTCGGGTGACAAAATCCACCAGGCGATCCGGGGTGGTTTTGTGCCAACTGGCATTTAAGGTAACAATTGTTAGGGGTTGAGAAGGGATGGGATCAGTAGCCGGAGAGAAGTAGTTAATATGGAGCCACCCCAACAAAACCAAACTGGCGATCGCGGAAGTGATAGTAAAAACGCGATTTTGGAGGAGGACAATTCCGACAATTGGTAACAGAAAAATGGGCAGTAAAATCAAGGGTACGAAAATCCCTGCCAAGGCTACGGGCCAGAAGGTGTCCCCCAATAGCAGTCTCAGCAGCAGATAAATGGCAATGAATCCCACATATCCCCAGGTGATCGCTTTGGGGACAGACGCCAACCGAGGACGCCACGGGGATGGAGAAGGTGCGATCGGTTCAGCCATAATCAATTGAGATAGGAAGCAAGGTTAATTGATAATTGATAATTGATAATTGATAATTATTATAGCAGTGCGCGATCGTGTAGTTACCAGGCCTAGAAACGGTATTAGGGAGTCGGGAGTCGGGGGATTGACAATTCTCACCCATCCGGTGTGTAACGACGCGGCTCGCACATTGATAACGGTATTAGGGAGTCGGTATTAGGGAGTCGGGTGGGGAATCCCAGATCTCGAAAGGGCGATCGTCTATTCCGAGTTTGCGTTATACTGGTTCGAGAGGTCGCCGACCCAAAGAAATTTTCGGCCTACCCCGATCGCCTCAAACCCTCGGACAGTAATCGTTCCAGAGTTTGTCAATGCCACCCCCACCAGGAATGGCGGCAAATTTTAAGGAATTTGAGGTTATGTTTCCGTTTGTTAAGCGCTATGCTATAAAGCAGTCAAGTCTAAAAATTCTAATTTGCCGGAGACCCCCGGGGTTTTCAATCCGGCGATTCAAGGAACTTTGGACGACCTCAACCAAATGCTATGGTTCCTAGATGCCCGTCAAAAGGCTGACCGCCGGACTGAAGCTCATTCGAGTTATTGGAGACAAGAGAAATCTGTGTTGGAATTGGGCAGCCAAGGGAACCGGGCGAAAACAAAAAGACAGGAGATTTGATGAGTCAATCCTTTGAAAGCTTAGGTATTTCCGAAACCCGCGCTCACCATCTAGAAACGCTCGGCTTTACAGAACCCACCCCGGTTCAAGCCCAGGCCATCCCCGAAATGCTCTCGGGCCGGGATGTCGTCGGTCTGGCCCAGACCGGGACGGGTAAAACCGCCGCCTTTTCCCTTCCCATCCTAGAACAGATCGACCTTCAAGCCTCCGGCGTTCAAGCCCTGGTTTTGACTCCCACGCGGGAGTTGGCGATGCAGGTCAAGGAAGCGATCCGCAATTTGAGTACCGATCAGGCCCTCTACGTTCTGACCGTCTACGGCGGGCAATCCATCGAACGGCAAATCCAGCGACTGCGGCGCGGCGTCCAGATTGTCGTCGGAACCCCGGGACGGATTCTGGACTTGCTCAACCGGGGCGAACTGAAACTCAACTCCATCCGCTGGATGGTCTTGGACGAAGCCGACGAAATGTTGAGCATGGGCTTCATCCAAGATGTGGAAAAAATCTTGGAAGCCTGCAACGAAGATCGCCAGACGGCCTTCTTCTCGGCGACGATGGACTCTTCCATCTGGAAATTGGTGCGACGTCACCTCAAGTCCCCCGTCACCGTCAAAGTCGAAACCCCGAAAGCCACCCCCAAACGGATCGAACAGTCCGTTTACATGGTGCCCCGGGGATGGTCAAAAGCCCGGGCTCTGGAACCGATTCTGGAACTCGAAGATCCCGAATCCGCCATCATCTTCGTCCGCACCAAACAGTCCGCCGCCGACTTAACGAACCAACTGCAGGCAGCCGGACACAGCGTCGATGAATATCACGGCAACCTGAACCAATCCCAGCGGGAACGGCTGTTGCAGCGACTGCGCCGCCGCCAAGTGCGCTGGATTGTCGCCACCGACATCGCCGCCCGGGGTCTGGACGTCGATCACCTCACCCACGTCATCAACTACGACCTTCCCGACAATGTCGATAGTTACGTCCACCGCATCGGCCGTACCGGCCGGGCTGGCCGCGAGGGGAAAGCGATCACGCTGATCCAACCGAACGACCGCCGCAAGTTGCGCTATATCGAGCGGCACCTGCGCCAAACGCTCAACATCCAGTCCATTCCCAAGCGGGCTGAAATCGAGGCGCGTTACATCGATCGCCTCAAAGTTCGGGTGCAGGATGCCCTGATCGGGGAACGGATGGCTTCCTTCCTGCCCATCGTCTCCCAACTGAGCGAGGAGTACGACGCCCACGCGATCGCGGCGGCGGCCCTGCAACTGGCCTACGACCAGACCCGTCCGGCTAATATGGGAGCGGATGACGACTACGACGAGGAAGACCTCTCGCCGACGCCGAAACCCAAACTGTTGAAGCGCCGCGCCAAAGCGTCCGCTTCTAACAAAGGCTAAATCGGAATGAGGGTGTGGGGAAGAATTGATAATTGATAATTGATAACTGATCATGATTAGTTGTTAATTATCAATTATTTTTCCACCTCACCCGATTCAGACACGTTTGATTCTTTGCGGAATCGGGGACATCTGCAATGGCACCGACAGAACCATCCTCTCCACCCGACAACATCAGACGCTGGGCGACTTTGCTGGCAATTATCGCCGCCTTTGCCGTCAATATCTGGACGAATATCGATCCGGTCAATGGGTTGAATGTCGGCGAGATTTCTAATCAATTTTTTGAGGATGTCAAAATCATCCCCGCCAGCTATGCGTTTTCCATTTGGGGTTTGATTTACCTGGGGTTATTCGCCCTCGGAATTTATCAGGTTCTCCCCGGCCAGCGGGATAATACCCATTTAGATCGGATGGGTTACGGCTTGGTTTGGGCGAGTTTGGCTCAAATTGTTTGGATATTTTTATTTCTATATCGGCGCTTTCCCCTGTCCCTGGTGGCGATGGCGGCGATCTTGCTGTCGCTGATTTATTCTTATTTGAAATTGGATGTGGGCCGCGTCCGGGTTCCCAAGTGGGAGGCCGGGTTCGTGAACGCCCCCCTCAGTATTTATATGGGCTGGATCAGCGTGGCGACGATCGTCAATGTGGCGATCGCCCTCTATAGCCTGAATTGGGACGGTTGGGGAATTGCGCCGCAAGTGTGGACGGCGATTGTAATTATCGTGGCGGCGACAATCGCGATCGCTCTGCGGGTCCGACACCGAGAAACCGCCTATCCCCTGGTGATGATTTGGGCTCTGATCGCGATCGCCGTCGGTCAAAATGATCCGGCGATCGTCACCACCGCCGTGATGGCTGCTCTAGTCGTGTCTCTGTACGGATTCGGCTCTACCATTTTGCGATCGTCGTCCGTGCCCGAGTCGGGTGAGAATTGAGAGAGTAGAAATTGACCACAGAGGCACAGAGGAGGTGGAGAGGGAATTTTTTAGACTCAAAAGTTATTAAGATGTATAGATCTGATTCAAATATTAAATAATAAAGATCATTTTTTCGTGAGAACGATTCTCATTCTGGCTATTTTCCGCTGCGAGATCAGAACCCCCAAAATTGAGGGGTTTGGGGGCCAGACAATTGTCAAATGACTTCCGATTGCTATATATGTTGGGAACCCAAATCATCCCCAATGTAAGGAAAGGGTCGGTATTTTGTAAAATTTCGATAAACTAACAGCGACTCGTTCTGATTTTAGGATAAAGTGACTGTAGTTCGGCGTCAATGGCTTGACATCCATTCGCGCTGCTTTCCAGGGTCCTGTTTGTTTTTTTCCGGGTCGAACCGAACGAGTTTCAGACTTCTCCAATCGTGAAGACGATCTCAAAAGTCAAAACCAAGCTCGACTTCCAGGATGGCAAAGGCGGGACACTCGTTCGCGACCCGCACCATCAGACCTTAGCCGGACGCCACTCTCAACAGGTGTCGGACGAAGACGAGTACAAGCCGGACCCCCGCGATTTGGCTTATCAGGCAGCGCGAGAATTGCGGGCCGCTTTGGAGGTCAAGCTCAAGAATCCCGAACCCGATCCCACTTGGGTCAGTTATAGCGCCCCATCGAGGGGTGTAGGGTGTGCTCGGTAGGGTGTGGGGATGGAAAATTCCCGGATAATTGGGGTTTCGAGGCTCGTCCTCGGAAGGCAACTATCAACAGACGATCGCGCACTACAATATCGGAGCCGGTTTTTTGACCCGGGAGACTGCCGACCGACAATCTGATATTATCGATGGGGGTGGAGAAGTTAGCGATGAACATCCGGGTATCAACTTCTCCATCCACCCCGAGGGAAACCGGGTTCAAACCGTCGCGAATGCAATCCCCAAAATCCCCATGATCAAAATTCTCCACCTGTCCGACATCCATTTGGGAAGCGGCTTTTCCCACGGAAAGACCAACCCCGAAACCGGCTTGAACAGTCGCCTCGAAGATTTTGTGGCTACCCTGGGGCGGTGCATCGATCGCGCGATCGCCGAACCTGTAGACTTGGTGCTGTTCGGGGGCGACGCCTTCCCCGACGCCACGCCGCCCCCCTTCGTCAAACAGGCCTTCGCCCAGCAATTCCGCCGTTTGGTGGACGCGGAAATCCCCACGGTGTTGCTGGTGGGGAACCACGACCAATATTCCCAGGGGCAGGGGGGGGCGAGTTTAGGCATTTACCGCACGTTGGGGGTTCCGGGGTTCGTGGTGGGCGACCGCCTCGAAACCCACCGCGTCGAAACCCGCGGCGGCCCGGTGCAGGTCATCACCCTCCCCTGGCTGACCCGTTCCACCCTCCTCACCCGCCCGGAAACCGATGGCCTGTCCCTGGAAGCGGTGAATCAACTGCTGATCGACAAGTTGAAGGCCGTCCTGGAAGCAAACATCCGCCGCCTCGACCCGGAAGTTCCGACGGTCTTGCTCGGCCACCTGATGCTCGATCGCGCCAGTTTGGGGGCGGAGCGGTTTTTGGCGGTGGGGAAAGGGTTCAACATCCCCCTGTCGGTGGTGGTTCGCCCCCAATTTGATTATGTGGCGTTGGGTCACGTCCACAAGCACCAAAATCTCAACCCCGGCAATGACCCGCCGGTGGTTTATCCGGGGAGTATCGAACGGGTGGATTTTTCCGAGGAGAAGGAAGAGAAGGGGTTCGTGTTGGTGAATTTGGCTCGGAAACAGACGGCCTGGGAATTTTGCCCCCTGAAAGTGCGGGCGTTTCGGACGATTCGGGCGGACGTTTCCAAAGCGGACGACCCCCTGGCCGCCCTGTTGAAAGCGATCGCCAAAGTTGATATTCGAGATGCGGTGGTGCGGCTCTCGTATCAGTTGCGGTCGGAACAGTTGGAGGCGATCGATACCCATCAACTGCACCGGGCTCTTGAGGCGGCTCACACCTACACCATTCAACCCGAATTGGTCAGCCAACTCGCCCGCCCCCGAGTGCCGGAGTTGGAGGCCGGGAGCGCGATCGATCCCCTGGAGGCGTTGAAAACCTATTTGGAGAGTCGGGAGGATTTGCGGGGGTTGCAGGCTGACCTGATGGAGGCGGCGGCGGGGTTGCTGGGGGGCGATCGCGCCGGGTGAGGGAGGGAAAAATTCGGGGGATCTAGTTGCTGTGGGGTTGATGTTTGAGGGATTTTTCGATCAGTTCGATCAGGTGTTGTGAGCCGGAATTTTGCCGGCCGCGATCTGCCGTTTGAAATCGAGTCTCGATCTGGGTCATGTCCTGATTCAGGAGAGCTTGCATGGCGGGTTCGTCGGATGTGGACTGCTTTTTGAGAAGTTCGATGATCTGGGTATCTTGGCGTTCGATGAGTCGGTCGAGTTCCGCGATCGCCATTTCGGCCCGTCGGCTGTCGAGGGTGATTTTGCGGGTGACTTGGGTCTGTTGCAGCCCCATATCTTGGAGGGTTCGGACGTGCAGTTTGAACTGGCTGGCTACTTTCTGAATTTGTTGGCTGACATCCGACATTTGTTTGACCAGGCGATTCATCTCGAAGTTGATTTGACCGAGAACCGTCTGGCTAGTTTCGCCGGATTGGTAGTTTAAAACGGAAGCCTGAACCGACAAATATCGCACTTTTTGGACGATTTCGCCGATGACGGTGGAAGCGGAAGTCATCATTTCCCAATCTCGGGTGATGCCCCGAACCACTGCTTCCAATTGTTCCGAATTGTCATAAATGGAATGAGCTTCGATAAAAATTGAGTGGCAGGCTCGGTGAGTTTCCCCGGAGACGAGCTGACTCTCCCGGACGAGTTCTTGGTAGAGTTGCAACAGTTCTTGATAGTGCCGGCTGATAGCAGTTTCCTTTTGTCGGTAGCGATCGCGATCGAGTTTTTTGGCGATCTTTTGTTCGAGTTGTAGCTGTTTGGAAAAATCGTTGAGCCGTTGTTTTTCTTTGCTAATAAATTCGAGCTGTTTCCGTCGGGATTGACCCATTTTAGCAATCATTTGCCCGGACATCCGGAGCAGTTGAGTTTGGGCTTGCCAGAGTACCTGAAAATTGAGCAAATGAAATTCCCGATCGCCCCCCGAAATAATGATGGGTTCGTAAGCCAAATTGCGGGGGCGGTTGGCCACCAATTCCGCGGCTTCCCGGATGGGAGTCTCTTGGGAGAGCAGCAGGGGGGGGTGCGGATCGCATCGAGGAGCTTTTGAATCGGGTTGTGATTGTAAATTTTGGCGCGGTCCGGCAAATTCATGTGTTCCCAAAATTTGGCGCGGGAAATCATCCCCAGCAATTGGGAATCATCGACGACCAAAACGCCGGGGAGATCGGGATTTTGATAGAGTTTTTGGGCGACGCTCTCCCCCCATACGGTCGAACTCACGCGGTAATCGTGAGACGGCAGATCTTCTAGGGTCGAATCGAGGGTAAGCTGAAGTAACTGACTCATGAAGTTAAACCGAATCTTCAAATAGGGTTTGACCCAATTTCACCGCCCTTCGCGAGGCACCTTCGGAGGCGAATCACGATCGGCCGGATCGAGAGGAGCGGAGGCACGAGATGGAAAAGATGCACAGCCCGATTCAAAAACCATGAGTTACCGGCTTTTCCACGAAATCTTAAGATAAGATTTGATCTCAAACGGACTCAAAAAGCGTTCGGAATATTGATCGTGTCCCGAAAATGGCAGTAGTTCAGACCTCGAAACCCAAATCTCACAGTAGAAGATGGGGAAC
Organism: Limnospira sp.; assembly: GCA_050045915.1. GTDB lineage: Bacteria > Cyanobacteriota > Cyanobacteriia > Cyanobacteriales > Microcoleaceae > Limnospira. The sequence goes on along the minus strand of JBNGCR010000035.1, from coordinate 14,910 downwards.
TTTAGTGGTATGTTGACAGTATAGCCCGACTCACCCGCCCACAAAACCCTCTGTCGTCAAATCGGTGCGATCGCGAGATAACTTTAGCCTGTGGATGATGCCCTACACGAACAGCTTGAACAAGAACGCCTCTTGAATCAGGTGACGACCCAAATTCGCCAGAGTTTGGAACTCTCTGTCATCTTATCGACGGCAGTCGAGCAGTTGCGGGGATTTTTGCAGGTCGATCGCCTGTTGATTTATCAGTTGCGAGTCCCCCGCCCGAAGGCCTCCGACCCCCTGGAAGACTTACCTTCTGGGGCCGACGAACCCGAACTCTGCGACTTTCCGCCCGCCCCGCCGCCGGCGAAATCTTCCTCAACCGTCGGAAATATCACCTACGAAGCCCGCTCCTCCGACACCATCCTTTCGCTCCTGGAATGGGGGGAAATCGACCGCTGCTTCTCCCAAAGCTCCGAATACCAGGAATACTACCGGCGGGGATCGATGCGTTGCATCGCCGACGTCGAAGCCTACTACCACTCCTGCCCCGGTCTGTTGGAGATGCTGCGACAGAAGCAGGTGCGGGCGAAATTGGTCGCTCCCATCATCGTCCAAGCGGAACTTTGGGGTTTGTTGATCGCCCACCAGTGCTGGCAACCTCGGGAGTGGAAAAACGGCGAACAAAAGTTTCTCAAAAAAATTACGGAACACCTCTCCATCGCCATCTACCAAGCCCAACTCTACGCCCAGGTTCAGCAGCAAAAACAAACCTTAGAAAAGCGGGTCAAAGAGCGGACTCAAGCCCTCCACGATGCCCTACTGGCTGCCCAATGCGCGAACCGGGCTAAGAGCGAATTTTTGGCGACCATGAGCCACGAACTGCGGACGCCGCTCACCCATGTGATCGGGATTTCCTCCACCCTGCTGCGGTTGTACGGCCAGTCCGGGGTGGCCTCGGCCCTCCCCGTCGAGAAACAGATCAACTACCTGCAAACCATCCACGACAGCGGCGAACACCTGCTTGCCCTGATCAACGACATCCTCGATTTATCCCAGGTGGAGGCGGGGAAAACTGTCCTCAAAATCAGCGAATTTTCCCTGTCCAAATTGCTTCACCAAACCCTGCACACCTTCCGCGATCGCGCCAAACAGCGAAATATCAACCTCGCCGGCGACATCCAGATCGAAGCCGACCGCGATCGCTTCATCGCCGACCACCGCCGGGTCCGCCAAATTCTTCTGAATCTGTTGAGCAACGCCATCAAATTCACCCCCGAAAATGGCCGCGTCATCCTGCGGGTTTGGGTGGAAAGCAAGACCGCCATCTTTCAAGTCGAAGATACCGGCATCGGCATTTCAGAAGAACAGCAACCGCTATTATTTGAAAAGTTCCAACAGTTGGATTCTCCCTACCGCCGCCAGTACGGCGGGACGGGTTTGGGTCTGGCCCTCACCAAACAACTCGTCGAACTCCACGGCGGCACGATCAAGTTTACATCTGCGGTCAACAAAGGTACAACATTTACCGTCCACATCCCCGCCCAACCGTTGGTCAAAAAAAATCCCTACAAAACTTCCCTGCAAACGGTTTATACGGAAAACCCTCAAGGTCGGTTGGTGGTGATCGAAGATGAGGAAGAAACGGCGACGTTGATCTGCGAATTGTTGACCGCCGCCGGCTATCAAGTGGTGTGGTTGATGGACGGGGTGACGGCTTTACGATCCATCGAACTCCTGCAACCCGATGCCATCCTGGTCGATTTGTATCTCCCCGGACAAAATGGTTACGATATCATCCGCCACCTGCGGGAAGAAACGACGACCGACCCCCTGAAAATTATCGCCCTCACCACCACGGCGGCGGAACGGGAACGCTCCCTGACGGCGGGGGCTGACAATTGCATCGATAAGCCCATTCTCCCCAATCAACTCCTCAATCAAATTGAAAAGTTGGAGTTGGGAAAAACCGCGCAAAATCCTGAATGACGATGACCGATTTTTGGGCAACCGAACTTTACCTGAGTTCCGAAAAAGACGAACTGTTTGAACGCGGCCCCTGGCCGAAACCTTTCGCGTTCAACGAAGATGTGGTGCGGGTGTTCGATGACATGGTGTCGCGATCGGTTCCCCTCTACAAAGAAGTAGTCGCCTGTGCCGTCCATTGGGCGAAATACTACTATCAACCAGGGACAAAAATTGTCGATGTCGGCTGTTCGACGGGGACGTTTTTGGAGTTGCTGGGGCGGTTTTTAAAACAGCCGGCTACCCTGGTCGGGATCGACAATTCCGAACCCATGTTGGCAAAAGCACGGGAAAAGTTATCGCCGTTGGAAGGTTTCCACACCGTCGAATTGATGGGCGAAAGTGCGGAAAATTGCGAGTTTGCAAATAGCAGCATCGTGGTGATGAATTACACCCTGCAATTTCTCCCCGTCCCTCAACGGCGACGGGTGTTAAAAGCGGTGTGCGAAGGCTTGGTGCCCGGCGGGTTGTTGTTTGTGAGCGAAAAGGTGCGATCGCCCCACCCCCAGTTACAGGAGACGATGACCCGTCACTACGAAGCCTTCAAAGCCAAAAATGGCTACGCCAAAACCGAAATCGAGCGCAAAAAAGAAGCCCTAGAAAACGTGTTGATTCCCCTCACCGAAGATCAACAAATGCAAATGTTGCGGGAAAGCGGATTTGGGGCGATCGATGTCCTGTTAAAGTTTCATAATTTTGTCTCGTTTGTCGCTTTGAAATGACGACCCATTAGATCAGACCAGAGGTAGATTATCCGAGCAACAATATTGTCTATAATTGAGCGCTCGGTTGTTTGAGGGATCGTCACTTGAATTCGATGGAAGTTAACCTCGCCCTGCTGGTGTTGGGGGGAGGCGATCTGGGATGGGGTTCAGAAACGGAAAGATGAGGTAGTTGTCGGCCCGACGAGTTTGGCGATGGAAGCCTATCGTTTATTTCCCCAGTTGGTCGAATTTGCCCTGACAAACTTGCAAAGTCAAAGACAATAATTATTAATTGTTAATTATTAATTGTTAATCATTAATTGTCCAGACTTTCTTTTTGGCGAGGATTAATAGCCACGCCGCCAAGACACAGCCGATGATATAATAGACAAAATCCCACCAGGAGAATGTGGTGCCCAGCAGCAATCTGCCGACGATGTGCGATCGCATCATCGCCAAAATGGGGGGATTCCACAGTTGCAGGATTTCCAAAATCGAGGTGATGATAAACACCCAAACCGCCGTCCAGATGGGAGACAGGTGGGGCCAGATTAAAACCGCCAGCCACACCCAAAACATTTCGTAAAGTACCCCGCCGAGGGAGTTGTTGAACCAGTCATCCAGGGGCCCGCGATAAAATTTACTCGCAAATCCCAGGGGTACGATAATGACGATGGCGATAAAAATTACCAGTTGATAGCGTTTCATTGTCGTGTCAAATAAGCTTCTGGCTTGTTACAGGCAGGATGCCTGTGCTACCTGTGATTATAACGATAACCGATTTAATGCTTGTAAATCTTGGCGGGCTCGGAAGATGCGACCCCGCAGGAGATTGGCGGTGCCCCGCAATACCAAAAATTCCGGTTGATTCGGACTCAATTCTAACGCCGGTTTGAGGGCAATTTCCGCCGCCTTGGGGTCGAAATTATAAAGGTGGACGAAAGCGAGATAGGCGTGGGCGAAAGGATTCTCAGGTTCGAGGGTTTTCACCCGTTCTAAAGCCGCGATCGCACCTTCTACATCCTGTCGCAAAACTGCAGCCAACGCCGACCCGTAAGCCCAGTTTAAATTGTCCGGTTCTTGATTTAACCGATATTCTAACGTTTTCTGGGCTTGAATTGTATAATCTTGAACGGGGTCGTATTGGTTGATACGGCCGATTTCATCGAAGATTAATTCTAACCCATCAATGCCTTCGGGAAGGTAAAGGGCGAGTTGCCGCAGTTGGGTGACTAAATCCAGTTCCGGGGCGGGTGAGGGGGTCGCTGCGGGGTCGATTTCCAGCCGAACGGGGGGGGAGGCGATCGCGTAATTTTCCCCCGTTTCCCGGTTCAAATAGGTGGCTTCCAGGCGATAAATTCCGGGAGCCGCATCGGGCGGGGGAAGCATCGCCATCCGTTCGACAACTTGAAATCCCCCTTCTGTCTCGCCAAAATGCAGGCGTCCGGAGGCGATCGCGTGATCGTGTATCCATCGCGAACCGTTGCCGTCCGTCCACGTCAGCACTACCAAACCCGACTCCAATTCCTCTTGCGAACCCGACCAATAATAGCTGACGGGGACGGGAACTCCCGGCGGCGTTTTTTCGGGGACGATAACCGCATCTAATTTGACTTTCGGCGATATTTCCGATTGTGGTATGGGGGAAACTTCCGCCGGGGCGGGGGTGCAGCGATATAAACCGAACGTGCTGCCGTCGGGCAACGGCCAGGATTTTTGCAGTTGAAAAGGGGGGCCGTTGACGATCGCGCCAACCATCATGGCTTGGGCTTCGCCGATGCGATCGACCGAACCCTGATCGCCCGTTTTCGTGATGAACCAACACAGCGATCGCACGTCCTGGGGAACCCGTTCGACGACCGTTCCCACCTGGCGCCCGTAGACTTGAAAATCTTGCAGTGCGCCGTAATAATTGATATTATGTTGGTTGAGATTGGGAGTGGAAGGAAGCACGCCGATATTGTTTTCTAAATAGGGTTCAGCCGCCAAAATTTCCGCGATCGCTTCTGGGTGGGGCCAGTTGACATCAATTTGGGCGTGGCGGGTATTTCCCGGACTCAGCCAACTTCGCAGCGTCTGTCCCGGAACGCCCCCGAAGGGCCACAGCGTCAGCAGCATCAACCCCACCGCCACGGCGACGGTTCCCCAGCGAACCGACGCCCCCCAACGTCTCGGCCACAGCGTCAGCCCCCAAGCTAAAAATATCGACAATATCGGCAGCAGGGGGAAGCTATAGCGGAAGTCTTTATTGGGGTTGAGAGAACAGAGCAGATATCCGCCAATTAAATAGACAAATAACCAGGTGATGGCGGATTTTTTCGGGTAGGGGGGAAGGGATTGTTTCCGAATGAAATAGAGTAAAAAACCGACGATGGGAACCAATAATAGCGGCCAGGAAACGTGCAGGGGCAGGAGTTTGAAATAATAGGTCCAGGTGTCGGGGCTGGTGAGGGACGGGTCGCCTTCCGCGATCGCAGAATCCACCGTCGCCCGCTTTCCGGAGGTCAGCATTAACAGCCAGTTGGTTTTCGCCCAGGGGCCGAAAATTAAGACGGATACCAATAGGCCGATCGCCAGTTGAAACAGTCGCCGCCAGTCCCACCGTTTGAGAAGGCCAATTGTCAGCCACAGGAGGGGGACGAACAGGAAAAATAGGGCTGTCTGTTTGACCAATATTGCCAGTCCGAAAAACAGCCCGAAAGCGATCGCCCAAAGCCATTGCGATCGCGGTTTTTCCGCCTCCTTCCACATCGTCAAACCGCAAAAACTGAGGGCGACCATTGCCGTGAGGGGGTAGTCGAGGAGGTACCCAAGGCGATATTGGTACAGGGCCGGCATCAACAGGCACAGTCCCGCCGCCCACAACCCGACCCGGCGATCGAACAATCGGGCCGCGATCGCATATATGGACCCCAGCAGTATCGCACTGAACAGTAAATGTACCAAATTGGCACTGTCGGGGCCGGTGCCGAACCCATTTTGAAACGGGACGCTGAGGAGGTAAGTCAGGGGGGGGACTTTGGGGGAAAGGATCCACAGGTGGGTCCACCAGTCCCCGGACAGCCATTGGGGGTCCTGCAGAGCCCGCCAGTAGGTGAGGCTTCCGGTGAGGTAGTCGGCGGGGTCCCAGGCGGGGACGGAGCGATCGCGGGCGAACCAAATGCGATCGCCAAGGGCCCCCAGCAGCCAAATGATGCCGAGGGCGATCGTCGGGTTCCATCTGTTTTCGGGTCGGGCGATGGTGGGGGCCTCCTGGCGCGATCGAACTTTTCAAATGCTACGATAGTCGGGGTTTGAGTGTCCAGTCAAAAATCTTTTCTCGGGGGGTTGACAAATCGAGTTGTCATTGATACGATAGATAATCGTGGAAACAAGCCGGGATAGCTCAGTCGGTAGAGCAGAGGACTGAAAATCCTCGTGTCGGCGGTTCAAGTCCGCCTCCTGGCATCTTTAATAAGCCCTTGCTCTGTATAGGTTACAGCGTTCTACTCAAAGCGCTGTAAGCATTCATCTACTCAAAGATTACCAAAAAATGCGAAAAGAAGGCTCCCGTCAGACTGCAGGTGGGCGGCGAGATGAATTGCTAACAAACAACTGATCCCAGCTTGTCCGTGATAAAATGACGCCATGAGAATTTTAGAGGCCAAGCTCAAAGACGGTTCGCCCTCTCAATATCGAGCGCTGGATGAGGCAATCCGCACGGGTCAATTCATCCGCAATAAAACGCTGCGATTGTGAATCTCAATTTACTGATAGCGGGTCAGTTCCACCCGGTAGCGCTGTTTTTTGGTGATGGAGACTTCCCCCACTTCCAGGCGTCCCTTGCCGCGGATGGCGATCAGGTCGCCGGTTTTGACCGGGTAGCTGGCCTGTTTGGCATCTTTCCAGTTGACGCGGACATCCCCGCCGTCGATGAGCGTCACCATTTTGCTGCGGGACATCCCGAACCCCGCCGAGGCGATCGCGTCCAGACGCAGGGAGGCTTCCACGGTGGTCATCGCCTTTTTCTTGGGTTCGCGGACCTTCAATTCCCCCAATTCGATGCGCTGGGTTTTGACGGGAACCGTGCGGACTTGGGTCAGGTTCATCTCCAGGAATTCTACCAGTTCCGGAACCACGACCGCCTGGGCGCCCCGTTCCCCCAATACGATCAGGTCGCCGGTTTTTTCGCGGACGATACCGGTTCCGAGTAAGGCGCCGAGAAAGTCCCGGTGGGTGGCGGTGTCGAACAAAAAGTTTCCGGAGATGTCCAGGGCCGCAATTTCCACGCCGTCGGTTTCCAGGGGGAGTTCCGATCGCGCGATCGCCAGCCGCTGCCGTTCCGCTTGGGGGTAGCCCCCCCAGGCGAGGGCTTGGACTTCCGTGAGGCGATCGAAAATTTGCCGAGCTTCCGCTAGTTCCGGGGGCGAGAGAAACTCGGTTTGGGCAATTTCCCAGGTTTTCAAAGCCTGTTCCGCCTGGTCGATGACCCGGGCCATGCTGTCTCGATTTTCAATGCCGCTGAGTAGTTCTTCCCTTGGGAGCATCGGTCAATGTTGGGTCTGAGGACTATAGGTGCGATCGTGATTATTTTACTGTAGCAGGTTTTCAGGCATTGCCGACGTTCGATTGTCCGGCATTGCAGGAAGTTCCGGAAAGCGGTGCGTTGAATTGGGGATCGTGTGGGCAAGTGGGAGTCCGGTTGGCATCAGGAATCGATCGAGATTGTTGCCTCAGTCGAGCGAAAATTTTAACGGCCCTTCAAATTGGAATTTTCAATTTTGATATGTTACACTCCATTTGAGAGTCTGCGATCGTTCGAGGGACAACGTGAAAATAACTATTGTGGCGATGGAAATTCCCTATCCTCCCATTCTGGAATCCGTCCGGCGCTTTCAACCCGACGTCATTTTCTGCGATCACATTC
>JBNGCR010000035.1:0-7196 GCA_050045915.1 Limnospira sp. | reverse complement strand
ATTCTGGAATCCGTCCGGCGCTTTCAACCCGACGTCATTTTCTGCGATCACATTCACAGTGGCGTGGTCGCATCCCGATTAAGCGATACCTTGGAAATTCCGATGATCGTGCGATCGCACAATATCGAACACTTGCATTACCGCTATTATTTTGAATGTGCGAAAGGCCCTCAAAAGTTGCGCCGATTGCTGTCCCTTAATCATTTGGAGCAATATGAGAAATCGCTCTTCAAAAAAAGTTCGGCATTTTTCGATATTTCCAGAGACGATTTAAAATTTTGGCAACAACAAGGATTTGACAACGGGTACTTTTTGCCCCCGCTGATCGATATCAAATCAGATGATTCTGGCGAATCAGATGATGCAGCCGTGCGAGAAGAAACCACCTACGATGTCGTATTTCTTGGCAACCTAAATTCGGAAAATAATGTAGCCGGTTTCACTTGGTTTGTCGAGGAAGTTTTTCCCATTCTGAAAGGGCGATCGCCCGAAATTAAAGTTCTCATTTCGGGTTCCAATCCGGTAGCAAGCATCAAAGAAATTTGTCAAAATAAAGAGGGTCTGGAATTAAAAATCAATCCCCCTTCGGCCCGTAAAATCTACCAGTCGGGTCGAGTTTTGATCGATCCGGTTGCCACCGGAAGCGGCGTCAGCATCAAGTCCCTGGATATGTTGGCGATCGGCAAACCCATTGTTTCCCGCCCCAAAGGATTGTCGGGTTTGCCCGAAGAAGCGAAACAATATTTCCGAGTCGCATCCGATGCCCCCTCCTACGCCGATGAAATTCTCAAGTGTTTGGCTGAAGAAGAACCCAACATCCCCGATCAAGCTTTACTAGAATCGATGTTTGGATATCCCGTCGTTCAGAATTTCCTGTCCCAACTCAACTCTCTACTGGCAAAAAATTGACTCGACCGAAAACGCCATCGATAGAATGGCACGCTCTGGCTCGGTTAAACCGTCCACTAATCGAGCGACACAAACACTCGAAAAAAGCTACAAACAATGATTGGGGTTATAGCACTACAGCAGTCGGTTCGGACCGGACACCACTCCCAAAGCACTCAGGGGTGAGAATTTGAAAAAAGCGGACGCCCGAAGGGCTGATGGCTTACTGCCATATCAACTTAGAAATTAATTTTTCAAGCCGTCCGGGCATTCGACCCGTTTCGATCCGAGTATTTGATACTATCTCACGGCCTTCGTCCATCCACTTCCCATAATTCCGAGCAGGCCGGAAAGGGTTCCGGCACCCCGCCATATTGATAGTAAGGCTCCATTCAAGGCGGACTCGCCCCGGAACAAGGCGATGGGAATGGAAACCAAACCAATCGCGATCAAAACGCACCCTTTGAGAAAACGGACACCCTGAGTAGAGAGAGAGGGATACAACTCTCTTTCAAATAAACTTCTGGCGCTCCATCCCCAGTAACTCCGCTCCAACAACCACGTCAAACTCATTCGAGATGGAGGAATTCGCTCGCGCACTACGGCTTTGTCGGCCCACACTATTTTTGCCCCTTCCTTGTGAAGTTTCATAAATAAATGCGTATCCTCCGAGCCTTGAATTGCAAAACGCTCGTCAAAAGCAACTGGAAGTTGCTTTAAAAGTTTGCCGCGAACCAAAACATTGTTGGTGTAAGCGACATCCATGATATGTCCGGTCGGATAGGGCTTCGGATCGAAGAATTTACCTTTTTTAATCCAGTCGGGTACGTCAACGTCACTGTCAAAGTGGGGAATGACGGGTCCCGCAACCACATCCGCTTCGTATTTATCCTGTACAATTAACAGGGTTTCCAACCAGTCGCGATCGGGGACTTCATCATCATCCATGATGGCGATAAAATCCGCCCCGTCAGATGCGTTCGCGATCGTCCGGTTGCGGGCATAGGAGACCCCCTGCCGGGTTTCGATATCGTATCGCAAGGGATATTTGAAAGTGGGTGCCACTTCGTCAATGAGCGCCTTCGCAGAACCCGAAGCATCATTATCGACGATAACGATCTCTATTTCGGGTTCATCGATGCGATCGAAAGTGAGGTCTTCAAAGCCTTTCAGCAACCGCTTCAAATCATCGGGACGCTTGTAAGTTGCCACACAAATTGATATCAACATCTTTTTAGTTTTCTTTGATCAATTTGGAAAAGTCAAATCGAATCGAAATTGGACAAGTCTTTCCCGTTTTTATCTCGAACAATCGCAAATGATCGGAAAATTCGATTTTCCGCTTTCAAGGCAAAGGTGCCTCGAAGACAGTTCTAGTAACAACCAGGACGGCCGGATGTCGCCCGATCCTGATATCTGACAATCACGGGCGATCGCTCCGTGCCAATTGCTGAAAGTTGACTGCCGATCGCCATACGTCATGAAGATTCGAGTTCGGTCGCTCGCACCATCAAAACAGTCAATTAAGGTGTCCATTCTCCCCTTTTCTAAAATTGATAAAAGTCAAGAAGCGACGGATGTAGAAACCGGGACATCGAGCAAATCGATATCGCTACAAGACCGGTCGAACGCCTCTTCGAGAGAATACTTGGGTTTCCAGTTCAAAACCGTTTTAACTTTCTCATTACTGTACCGAAGCGGCTTGAATCGACCCTGGAGCTTCGCCGGAACTAAAATCCCGGGCAAGCGAGCTTTACCTTCGAGAAATAACCTGTTATAAAGCCATGCCATCTGGGCGATCGCACTCATCACAGTCCAACTTACAAAGAACGTTCGGGGTGTTTTTTCCATCTTGGAGATGAGTTGTTTGGCATATACATTTTGAGTTGGCAAATTATCATCAACGATGTTCAAAGTTTGTCCGAGTGCCGCATCGTTTTCAGCCACCATGACAATCGCTTCCGCACAATTTTCGACGTAAGTAACCGGCATTGTCGCATGGGCGCCAATCCTCAACCACGCGCTGTCACCCAGTTCCGCCCCCAAGCAGGCATTCCACAGATAATCTCGGCCGTAGATCATCCCCGGACGGATAATGGAGACTTGCCCGCCATCCCGTTCAAAATCACGGTAAAGATCTTCTTGAATGAGCTTAGTTTGGGCATATTCGTCGCGATTGAGCGGGTCGGCTTCAACGGGAGAATTCTCATCCAAAACTTGGCGCGATCGCAGTTTTTGATAATCATAGACCGAGAAGGTACTGATCGCCGTCAGCCTCGTCACTTCAGCCTTTTTCATGGCGGTTAGCAAGTTTTCGGTTGCGATTACAGTTCCCGCAAATTGGGTGTAAAAATCGCCCGATTTGACGGCAGCAAGGTGAATGACATCATCCACTGATTGCAAAGCTTCCACGAGTCCCGACATTTGACGCAAATCTAAGCGGACCAGTTCGACATTCGGATGATCGTACCAAGACAAACCTGTGGCATCCGTTTTGGGGCGGATGATGGCTTTCACTTGATGTCCCCGCCGTAAGGCCTCGGCGACGATGTACTGTCCTAAAAATCCGGACGCTCCCGTAATAAAAAGCTTCATATGTGATTTTCCTCCGCGATTAATGCGTTAACTAAACGACTGGTTGTCTCAATCTCCTCAAAACCAATAGGAGGCTCTTGATTCTCCTGTAAAGCCCGGTACGTTTCATCGAGCATACGATGCAGACCCTCGTAGGGAGTCTGCTGTAAAAGCTTGCGACGAAAATTCTTGAAACTGGCGTTCATCAGCGTCCAACCACCAGAAAACTGATTCGCCAAAGGGGAAAGTTGTTTTCCCACTGAACGGGGAATCACGCAACGAACGTAAGGTTGAAACAAATCCGCTTCGGCATACCCTTTGGAACCGCGAACAAACACTGAAAAACAGTCCGGTTGCGTGTAGGCACTAAATCGAATTCGAGTGTGTTTCGTACCGGAAAAAACGAGCGCATCTAGATCGTCATATTTGAACAAATCGCCCCCACCATGATTGCTCCAGGCCGCTTTAACGCGATCAAAACCTGGAATAAATAGTAAAGCAAGATAGGATAAATGCGTGATAAAATCGTGAATGACACCCGCCGGAAGCTTGTGCACCGGACTCGGAAGATTTTCGTCGGCGTAGCGGCCGCCACTGCGAATATCCAATGCCATCCGCACTTCGACTTCCTGAACTTCTCCCAAAGTTCCATCCTGAACCAGCTTTTCTATTTCCAGAATGGGCTGATTGAAGCGGTAGTTCTGGCTTTCGATCAGGCGGCGATCGCACTGCTGGGCAAAAGACCACAACTCTTTAAATTCGTCGTAGGTGGGGGTGATCGGTTTTTCGCAGATCACGTGGGCCCCGGCACTCAGGGAATCCATCGACATTTTTTTGTGGATGTGAGGCGGGGTCAAAATGTGTACGACATCGGGTTTGGCTTCTTCCAGCATTTGCTGATAGTTCGTATACGATGCTTCCGCACCGAATCTCTGAGTTGCATAATTGGCCGCGGCTTGGGAGAGGTCGCAGACTCCCACCAATCGGGCGCGATCGGAATTAGCCAAAAAACTGAGATGCTCTTTGGAAATTAATCCGGTACCGATCACCGCAGCTTTCAATGCAAGTTCCTGATTGTTTGTAGTCATCACATTTTTCTACTGCAATCTTTGACCATAAATTTACCACAATTATAAATCAAAAAAATGGCGGTGGCAAGATTTTTGTGAGATCAAAAATTTTGAACCGATCTCACCCTTTTTGGGGACTCATTTTTGACCCAAATTGTGGATGCCATGATTTTCAAAAAAAATTACGCAACATTTTTCGGAAATCAATTGCGATCGATCTGCCTCAGCAGTGGAGCATAACGTTGAACTGGAATTCCAGCTTTTGCCGAGATCATAACGGTGACGTGATCGGGTTCAATCTCCGATAAAAAATTGATGATTTCTTGTTTCGACATATCATCTGTAGCAAAGTATTGCAAACCCGGATATAAAGGGTCAATATAGTGTTGGGATTCATCTCTGAGAATGTAATCGACAAACATCCCATACAAAATATATTCCGACAAATTCCAAGTTCCGGCGATTGTTTCAATCCAAGAACGTCCCGACATCTTTTCCAAATGATCGTGTAGCTTGAGAACATTATCTTTTTTCCAACTAATTAGGTCGCCAATATAGTTGGGAGCTGGAAAATCAACCCTGGGTGTTTTCAGTAATTGACTGGCAGTTTGATACCAACTATAATGACTTTTCCAGGTTTCAGGAATTGAATTGGGTTCCCGATAAAACCTGACTTTTCCATCTCGAACAAATCTTGTAGCCGGATCGAAAGGACGAACAAATGCAACATCTGAATCTACAAACATGAGGACATCTTCAGACACAAATTTAGCCGCAGATAGCTTGACAATTTGTTGAAGTAGCCAATTGCGAATCGGGAGAGTTTTCAAGCTAAACCAGCCATTTTTGACAAGTGGAATTCTTTTAATCCACCAAGGAATAACCTCTTCAACAACCAGAATTTCTGTCCGGTCGTTCTGTAATTTATTAAATAGAGCCCGATCTTTTCTATCGACAATAATATAATGTTTAATTGAAGCGGGCAGGAACTCTTCAACAGTAGAAGACAAAAGTTTACATCTCTCAAAGTCCGGCGCGTAACTCGGTGTAACTAGACAAAAGGTATAGTGTTGAGATTGAGAAGCGAACATTTGAGTATTTGAGTCAACCATGATAAATTACCACAAATTACAAAAGACAAACTACATTGATTGTGAGGTCTATATTTCACTAGCTAGGATCTTTGGATGGCCCACCTAAAAACCAGGATATTGATTTTCATTTTTGTCAATCATACAACATTAATTGAGATTGGAAGTTTCACTGTTTCGCATTTGTCGTCGATACAAAAATGCAACTGCTGCCCACAAAAGTAAAGCTTTGATAATATCTGAAGTCAGGGTAGCCCACGTTGCCCCTCTCCAAGAATAAATGGGAATTAATAAACGATTAATTCCCACATTCAACAAAGCCGTTCCTAAAATAATGAATCCACGGATTTTTTGATATCCAGAACCCGTCAGCGTATCGGCAGCTATCCACTGAATTCCGATTAAGAATGGCATGGGTGACAACCAAAGTACAACCGGCATAGAAGCTTTATATTCTTCTCCAAGAATATATGGAATCAAAGGATGGAAAATCCAATATCCAATGAACGCTACAAAACCATATATAATCGTGAGCGGAATCAATTTTTTGGCGAATAAAAAAGACCCAGTAATTCCCGACTTACCCTGTTCAAAAAACTTTGCGTATGTTGATGAAAAGATTGACAATAAAGGTAAATAAGCGACCTCAATAAAACGATATCCGGCAGAATATAAACCTGTAGCATTTGGCGTTGAAAGACTCGTCAACATAGTTTTATCAATGCTGGAGTTGACAACATCAGCAGATGCGCCAATCGAAAAGTAAATTCCTTGATTGAAATTTGATTTGATTTTAGATAAATTTGGTTTTCCTGGAAAACCTATCATCTTATGAACCAGCATCACTGAAGTTAAAGCAATGGATAAATTTGCCAGAAAATATAAAATTGACCAAACGATTATATTTGGGGATTCAAATCCAATGAATAGTACAATGGCTGCTATCAATTTTGAAAAGTTCATAAAAACTTGGAGTTGAGAAACTTTCTTGAGTAACCCGAACCCGACTAATGCACTAGATGAAAGACCCCAAATAGCCAGTCCTACAGTATCAGATATAAGAATCAATAGTATAGTTAAAGGAGGAATAGACTCGGGAAAAATTTGTAAAGCTATCAATAATGCCAACGCAATTAGACAACTCCCAGATGCTGCTGTTGTCAATAAAGCATTCGCCCATCCTTCTCGAAATAAGGAACGATCTCGAGAAACATCTCTGACTAACAGGTCGGCACTCCCGACCGTAGAAAAGGGATTCAATACAACAGCAAATGCACTGACTCCCATAAACATACCAAATTGATTGGTTCCTAAAGTTCGAGCCACCAAAACAAAGTATACGGCTTGCATGGCGATACCGATCACTCGGCTGCCCAGCATCCATAGTGTTCCTCGGAATAAAGGTTTCTCAAAAAGATTCGTTATTTTGGACTTTATATTTCTCAAGTGATTCACACCCAATACCTGACTTAATCAAAAAATACATCGATCGCAGTTCGGAGTCAATTCGATTCATTCTTTCCAGCGTTGAAGTTGATTTTGCTCGTCTAAAAATTTTTTAATCTGACCTTTG
>JBNGCR010000034.1:0-36958 GCA_050045915.1 Limnospira sp. | reverse complement strand
TCTTAGCGGTAAGGCGAGTGACCCAAGATAACCAAGGCAAGAAAACAGCCGGAGTAGATGGAGTGGTAGCAATATCCCCGAAACAAAGGTTTGAACTTGCTGAGGAAATCAAAGGAAACTTCAAAGTCAAGCCACTACGGAGAGTCTGGATACCAAAACCCGGACGGGATGAAAAACGCCCGCTGGGAATCCCGACAATCCGAGATAGAGCCAAGCAAGCCTTGGTCAAGATGGCAATGGAACCCAACTGGGAACCTAAATTCGAGGGAACAAGCTATGGGTTTCGACCCGGACGCTCAACCCTTGACGCAATTGGCAGAATTTTTGTCGCTATTAACCACGGGGAATACTACATCCTCGATGCTGACATCGCCAAATGCTTTGACAAAATTGACCATGATTATCTGCTATCCAAACTTCATTGTCCAACGACCATTAGGCGTAATATCAAACAATGGTTAAAAGCCGGGGTCATTGATAATGGTGTATTTGACGACACGAAAGCCGGGACACCTCAAGGAGGGGTAATAAGTCCACTCCTCGCCAACATCGCACTGGATGGAATGGTGAGGCACATAGAAGAACTCTTTCCTAAACGCAAAGTTAAAGGGAAAACTATCAACACAACGGTCGTTAGATATGCCGATGATTTTGTGGTCATATCCCAAAGCCGCGAAATCATTGAACAGTGCAAGATTGCTATTTCCGAATGGTTAAAACCTATTGGTCTCCAGCTTAAACCGGAAAAGACAAGAATCTGCCATACACTGAGAGAAATCGAGGTAAATGGTGAAAAAGTCCAATCGGGATTCGATTTCCTGGGGTTCAATATCAGGCAATATCCTGCTGGAAAACACGTTTCTGGGAAAAGTGGAGGAAAAGCCAGTAAACTCCTTGGCTTCGTAACCCACATAAAACCGAGCAAAAAGGCAATCAAAGCCCACACTGAAAAGGTGAAAGAGGTGATTAAGAAACACAAAACAGCACCTCAAGCCGCCCTGATTAAAAGACTCAACCCCATCATCACCGGATGGGCAAGGTATTACTCGGGGGTAGTCTCCAAGGAGATTCTCAGCAAGCTAGACAACATACTCTGGCAACAACTGCGGGCATGGGTAGTATCACGATGCGGAAACGCCAGTTACAAAACACTCAGGAAATACTACCGAACAGGTATGGCAAAACTGAGCAATGGGGATGAAAGAAAGGATATGTGGATTTTCCAAACTAAGGACGGTCTACGACTCCAAAAACATAACTGGACTCCCATAGTCTACCACACGTTGGTCAGACCAAACGCATCGACATATGACGGAAACTGGGTCTACTGGGCAACAAGGAGAGGGAAATCACCAGAAATCTCAAACCGAGAAGCCAAACTGCTAAAAGACCAGAAAGGCAAATGCAAATGGTGCGGACAGCACTTCACTATTGAAGACCAAGTGGAGACCGACCACATCATCCCCAGAAGCTTAGGCGGAAAGGATGACTACAAGAACCTCCAGTTGCTGCACCGCCACTGTCACGATGCCAAGACTGCCATTGATGGTAGTCAAAGCAAGAGTCGTACTCATGACAACGAGACGACTGAACTAGGAGCCGTGTGAGGTGAAAGTCTCATGCACGGTTTTGAATGGGAGGGGGAGAAGGTGACTTCTCTCTCGACCCCTAATTGGATGATGTTTGCACCCGATCGCTATGAGTTTGAAAGCTGTCCTGTTCGATTTCAACGGTGTCATGATCGACGACGAGCCGATCCACGAAGAACTGATCCGGGAATTGTTGGTGGCCGAAAATCTGAGGGTGACATCGGAGGAAGTGCGCCAAGTGTGCCTGGGACGGAGCGATCGCGCCTGTTTGCAGGATTTGCTGTCCCGGCGGGGGCGAGTCGTCACCCCGGAAATCCTCGACGACCTGATTGATCGCAAGGCTCGGGCCTATCGGCAGCGGTTGCAGTCGATGGAGGAACTGCCCCTGTATGCCGGGTTGGGGGAACTGATCCCCGCGCTTCTGGCCGCCGGCTTGAGATTGGCTGTGGTGACGGGGGCGATCCGGGCCGAGGTGGAATGGGTGCTGACTCGCGCCGGGTTGATCGAGTATTTTTCCGCGATCGTGGCCGGGGACGACATCACCACCAGCAAGCCGGAACCGGACGGCTATTTGCTGGCGGTGGAACGGCTGAATTGGGCCGACACCCGGTTGAATTTGCAACCGGCCGAATGTCTGGCGATCGAGGATACTTTTGCGGGAATCGAGGCGGCGAAACGGGCCGGAATTCCTGTGGTGGGGGTGGCCCACACCTACCCCTTCCATATGTTGCAGCGGCGGGCCGATTGGTGCGTGGACTACCTCACCGATCTGGAATTGGAGCGGATTCAGCGGGTTTGCGGGGAAGTTACACCATCCGCCCCCAGTTGATGTTATGATGGGAGGCTGAAACGATGTTCTCGGGGAATTAGCTCAGTTGGTAGAGCGCTGCGATCGCACCGCAGAGGTCAGGGGTTCGAGTCCCCTATTCTCCATTCAATATTTGTACATTCACTAATCATATAAAATCCGGTTGAATGCTCGGAAAAAAACGGATTGAATATCCAAACCGCTTGGGAATCAATTCCCGAGGGCGCAAGCCAGGGGCCCCGACCAGCAAAAATCATCGGTCGATGATTGGGGAGGTTTTGCGGTCACCGATTATCGGGCAAGCGCAGAGGCTTGCCTCCACATTTTTATGGATTGGTTTTCATTGATTTTTATTGATAAAAATCACCGATTATCGGGCAAGCGCAGAGGCTTTCCCTCACAATTTTATTGACTTTTATTTATTTTTAAGGCTGACTGCCGATTGCCATAAAAATTACCGCCGCATTAGGGGACTGCCGTGGTGGTGAATCAGATACCAGCGATCGCCCATCAACTGAAAAATATTCGTCGCCATCGACTCAGCCCGAACCCGGCGCCGCCCGACAATTTGCATGACGTTTTCGACCAGAACAATATAGGCGATTTCTCCGCAGATATCGGTGGAGACGATCTCGATATTAATTTCGAGGTATTGGGTTCCCTTAAAAATTTGTTGCCACGATCGCTCGATCGCATCCCATCCCTTCAAGGCTTCCCGACCAGGGTGGATGCAGAGGCTCGACGTTCCCCGAGACCAGACGGCATTCATCGCCTCTATATCCTTTTTCTCAAATGCCCGGTAAAATGCTTTGTTGGCAGCGATTAACGCTTGTCGGTCTGTCATAGTGGCTAAGAATAAGTGAGAATGGCGATCGGTGCGTCGTCGCAGATCGCAAACTCGCGGATCGATCCCGGATCGATCCCGAATCGGATCGCATTATAGTATTAACCATTCTTGCTCCAAAATCATCCCCTTGCAAATGTAGCCGCTAATGGTATAACTAAATGATCGGATCGCTCACTGTAACGCTCACTCACTTTTAGGCCGTGTTCAAGACAACTCAACTGCTCCTCGGTAACATTTTGGTGGCTCTCGTCGCCACGACCGCCGTCGTTCCGGCCGCAGCCAGACTGCCGGAAACGTTGGCTCAGGCTAATTCCTCGGCCAATACCGCCCAACTCGACGAATTGCTACAACAGGGGCGGGATCTCGTCGATCGCGGGGATATCGACCGGGCCCTCACCCTCTACGTCCAGGCGGCGGGGCTGGACCCGAGCGACCCCAAAATTTATTCGGGGATCGCCTATTTGCAAGCCCTGCGGGGCAACTTTCAGGAGGCGGTGAAATTTTATCAGGACGCCATCACCCTCGACCCGAACAATGCCGATTTTCAGTACGGTTTGGGCTATAGTTTCGCGAAGATGGAAGATTACGCATCGGCGGCGCAAGCCTATCGGCGGGCTACCGATTTGCAGCGGGATAACATCAACGCCCATCTGGGGTTGGCGGCGAGTCTGTTCCGACAGCAGGACTACAACGGCGCCATTCAAGCCTATCAAGTCGCCCTGGCTCTGGAGCCGGAGAATTGGGAAGCCCATGCATCGTTGGGGATGGCTTGGTTGAAACAGGGGAACGTGGCGAGAGCGGAAGAAATGCTCGAAAAGGCGATCGCGTTGGCTCCCAACGAAGCGAATATTTATATCAAACTGGGGGCAGCCCGCCTGCAACAGGGCGATCGCGACGGGGGGCTGCAGGCGTTTCAACAGGCGGCGCAGTTGTCTCCTTACAACGGGGACATTCAGTACCAAATTGGAGAAATTTTCCGTGCCCAAGAAGATTTTGAACGGGCGATAGGGGCCTATCAGCAAGCCTTGGCGATGAAGCCGGATCTAGTGGATGCCAGTATGGCGATGGGTGAAATTCAACTCCAACAAGAAGATTATATCGGCGCGATCGTCAGTTTTCGACGGGCGGTCGATCGCTTCCCCGACGAGCCGTCGGTTCACTACAATTTGGGTCTAGCCCTGAAAGCGAGGGGCGGTCGGCAACCCCAGGCGATCGCATCCTTTAAAAAAGCCCGGGATCTTTACGAACAACGGGGCGATCGGGAAGGGGTGGAAAGGGCAGAAGCGGCGATCGAGCAATTGGAAGCGGATGATTAAATTGCGGTGTGGGGAAAAATTGAGAATTGAGAATTGATAATTGATAATTATTGATTTATTTCCCCCCTCCGACTCCGGGCTTCCGTTTCTTGAAATACTCCCCAATCTGCCAGAAATCTGCTATCCTGATAGCATTTTAACGGAACTGAAGAAAGCTCCAGGCAGTCATTGTTAAAAGTAATGTCTTGTTTTTTGGTGAGGAGTCTGGTATAATGCCCGAATCTATTTTTCAAGATCGGTTTCAAAGCATTGTCGCGGCGACGCTGGGAATTGGAATGCTGTTGGCGGGGACACCCAAACCCGCGACGGCATCGACTCCGGCGGTGATTCGCGTCCATCCGCCCCAGGCTCTCTTAAATCCGAGCATCCCCCCCCTGGACGACCCCTCCATCTATCTGCCCCGGGGCGAGTTGCCGGTGCGGTTGGAACTGCGCCTGGGCGAACGCCGGGTTTATGTGTTACGGGGCGATACGGAGGTCGCCAGCTATCCAGTGGCGGTGGGAAAACCGGGTTGGGAGACGCCAACGGGGACGTTCAAGGTGATCCAGAAGGTCGAAAATCCGATGTGGCAAAATCCCTGGACCGGGGAAGTGCGTCCGCCGGGGGAAGATAGCGCCCTCGGGTTGCGGTGGATCGGTTTTTGGAGCGACGGGAAGGATACCATTGGGTTTCACGGGACGCCGACGGTGAACTCCATCGGACAGGCGGCTTCCCACGGCTGCGTCCGGATGTACAACGAGGACGTGGTGGCGCTGTTTGAACAGGTGGAAGTGGGAACCCCGGTCACGGTGATGCCTTAATGTTTGCGGTCCCTGGTGGCGGAGAGCGGGGCGATCTAGCCCCCAAACCCCCAATCCTGGGGGCTTTGATCCTAGAGATTTTTCACGAATCATTTCACACGCCTATATCAAGTGGATTGCGAATTGATATCAGGTACGGAAATTGTCGGGGCGCTGCGTCTGGCACCCTCCTAATGTTGTCCGTCACCGGCATTGACGCCAATTTGATATTCTCCATGTTCCCGACTTTTTGCTCAACCTGATCCATTTTTCAGCACAGAATCCGTCAGCGTCTCAGCAGTTTTGGATTTTGTGAATAATTTGAAATAGGTGGAAACGAAAAATTCCTTGATGGGAAGGGCGATAAATGTCAGGGGATTGATGGTGACGATGATCGTTTGTGCGCCTCCTTTTGCCTGGTTGATGATTTGTTTTGCCACCCAGTTTGCCGACATGACGCCGATGGGGTTGAGGTTGCTTTTGAACGGCCCGAGAATCAGTTTGCGGATGGTGCAGGGGGAGTCCAGGCGGCGCAGTGTTACCAAATCCCCCAAGGTGCGTTTGCTGAGTTCGTAGAGGGGGCTGAAGGCGGGGTTTGCTTCGGCTTCCGAGGTGTTGACCCAAACTTCTTTTCGGGCGATATTGGTGTTGGTGCGGACGGTTTTTAGGAATAATTCCAACAGCCGCCAACTGGAGAAGGCGTTCACTTCGTAGGACAGCGCGATCGCTTCCGGGGTGCGTTCTCCGTGGACGTTGATGCCGTGGTTGAGAATCAGAATATCGACGGTTTCTAATAAGTCCGCCAATTGGTCTTCTTCCCCGACTTGCCAAGTTATCGTTTTGACGGATAATTCTTTCCCGTCCGCCGTCAGGGTGACGGGTTGGGGGCGAGACGAGAGGGCGATGGGTTTGGCGCCGGCGTTGTGGAGGTGCAGCAGCAGCGATCGCCCCAAACTGCCGGAAGCCCCGGTGACGGCGACGGTTTTGCCTTTGAGAGAAAGTGCCGTTCCCATGATTTTATCGATAATTGTGAGGGTGCCGCAAAAGTAGGCGTTTTGGTTGTCGAAATGGTGCCGCCAGTGGTAGGTTCGGTTCACGAACCACCGGGAGGGCGGTTCGGAAAAGGGGCCGGGGAGGTGGGTTAAATCCGTCAATTCGTCGGCGCGGGGAACGCCCAACCCCCGGGCGATCGCGGGAAAGAGGAAACCCAACGTATAGATCGCACCCGTCAGGGCAAACCAGTGGGGCTCGCCGGTGAGAACCCAGATTCCCAGCCACAATCCCAGGCTGAAGGTTAACATGACGATCGCCTCCGGGACGTCGTTGTACCAGTGGGCTTTTCGATAAATCGTCTCGTTGGCGGGGGTGTAGTCCGGCTTGAAAACCCGATGGTGCCAAGCGTGGAGGCGGTAGAGGGGTTGCCAGAGGTGGGCTAGGACGTGATAGCTGTCCCGCACCAGTTCCACCCACACCACGGAAGCGACTCCCCATGTTAAATTCGCGATCGCATCAGTCAGCATAACGTTAGAGTTTCACACCTCACCCGGTTCAATCGTCAATTTCTCCTTAAGCATTGTATAGCGATGTAGGGTGTAGGGTGTGGGGTGTGGGGTGTGGGGAAGTAGAAAAAGCCGATTTGATGGGGGTTCGAGGATTCGAGTTATCGCCGATTTTCGATTCCATTGCGAAGCCGGTTCAACCACCAGATTTGATATGGCAATGAGCGAGGCAAGTGTTGACAATTCAGTTCGGGGACAGAACCCGAAACCCCCAATTCTCCCCCCTTACAAAGGGGGGCTGGGGGGGATGCGGTTTCTATTCCCTACACCCTACACCCTACACCCTACACCCGCGCGCAGCGCTACACTATCGGATATCTCGATAAAATCGTTTCAAATCGTCCGCCGAAACCCCCAACCCCCACAGCAAACCGATGTAGAGATAGATGGCCGTCGCCTTCACGGAACCCCAGCGGGCCACGCGGCGATCGCTGGTTTGGACGGTGCGGTTCACCTGGCGGATTCGGCCCCGACGCACCAACCGACGGCACAGATCGGCATCTTCCATAATCGGGAGGGCGTCGTCGAAACCGCCGCAGGCTTGGAAGGCGTCGCGGCGACAGAAGATCGCCTGATCGCCGAACAATACCCGCAACCCCCGAAAAAATAGGTGGGGGCGGAACAGTAGGGGGGCGTAGTAGGTTTTGAGATAGTTGTGCAGGGAGATGCCCCAGCGGGTGACGTGGGGGCCGGCCATCAGGGAGATGAAGCCGCCGCCGACAATTTCGGTATCCGCGAGGGTGTGGGACATGACGGCGATCGCATCGTCGGGGATGAGGGTGTCGGCGTGGAGGAAACACAGCACGTCCCCCGTCGCCGCTTCCGCCCCCCGGTTCATCTGCCGCGAACGTCCGGGGCTGTCGCACCCCACCACCCGCGTCCCCATCGAGATCGCGATCGCCGCCGTCTCATCTTCGCTTTTGCCGTCCGCCACGATCACCTCCCAGGGTTGGGGGTGCAACAGTTGCAGGTGTCGCAGCGTCCGACGCAGGCACCCCGCCTCATTCAGTGTGGGGATGATGATAGAGACGCGCAGCATGGGAAAATCTCCGATAGGTGTGGGGTTATTAAATTGTAGGGGCGAATGGTTGCGCCCTCTCCGGTGCTTCACCCATCCCCACAAAAATGATATAACCTGGAACGGATTGAATCGCATCAGCGTCTCGCTGGTTACGTCCGCCCATCATTTTTCCGAAACCTCCATGAAGCGATCGAAAACCTGGAAGCAGTTTGTCTGTTTTGCCCTGTTCGGGCTGCTGTTGAGTTGGGCGGTTAGCTGTGCCGCCCCGGATGCCGAATTGGGCGATCGCCGGGAGGTGGAGTTTTGGACGATGCAGCTTCAGCCGCAATTTAACGATTATTTTAACGGGTTGATCGCCGATTTTGAGGCGGAAAATCCGGAGGTCAAAATTCGCTGGGTGGACGTGCCCTGGTCGGCGATGGAGAGCAAGATTTTGGCGTCGGTGTCGGCGAATACGGCCCCCGACGTGGTGAATTTGAACCCGGATTTCGCGGCGCTGCTGGCGGGGCGGGATGCCTGGTTGAATTTGGGCGATCGCGTGTCGGAGGAGGTGCGATCGCGCTATTTACCGAATATTTGGAAAGCCAACGTTTTGAAAACTTGCGAGGGGGACACCTGCGAAGAGACGACCTTCGGAATCCCTTGGTATCTGACGACTCAAATCACGATTTACAATCAGGATTTGTTGAAACAGGCGGGAGTCGCCGCACCCCCGAAAACCTATTCGGAACTCGCCGAAGTCGCCCAAACCATCAAAGACGAAACCGGAAAATATGCCCTGTTCGTGTCCTTCGTGCCGGAAGATTCTTCCCAGGTTTTGCAGTCTTTGGTTCAGATGGGTGTGACGTTGATCGATGAAAATGGAAAGGCGGCGTTCAATACTCCCGAAGGGTTGGCGGCGTTTGAATATTGGGTGGATTTATATCAGCGGGATTTGTTGCCCCGGGAAGTGTTGACGCAGGGACATCGGCGGGCGATCGAATTGTACCAGGCGGGGGAAATTGCCCTGTTGACAACCGGGCCGCAATTCTTTCGTGCGATCGCGGAAAATGCCCCCGATATCGCCAAGGTTTCCGCCCCCGCACCCGCCATTAACGGCGACACGGGTAAAACCTCCGTGGCGGTGATGAATTTGGTGATTCCCCAGCAGACTTCCCAGCCGGAAGATGCCCTCAATTTCGCCTTATTTGTCACCAATTCTGACAACCAATTGCAGTTCGCAAAAGAGGCGAACGTGATTCCTTCGACGACTGAGGCTTTAGAAAATCCGTTTTTCCAAACTGTCGGAGAAGACGCACCGCCGCAGGATAAAGCCAGGATGATTAGCGCCGAACAGATGGAAAATGCCGATGTTTTGATTCCGCCTTTGGAAGATATCAAGGAATTGCAGAAGATGATTTACAACAACTTGCAGGCGGCGATGCTGAATCAAAAGACGGTCGAACAGGCGATCGCGGATGCGGAGGCGGACTGGAACGGGCGATCGTGAAGTTGACTGTCATATCAAATCCGGTTGAATGCTCGGAACAAAACGGGTTGGATATCCAAACCGCTTGGGAATCAATTCCCAAGCTAACAGCTCAAATCATCTGAAGATGATTGGGAAGGTTTTGCGGTCAAAAAACCAGATCTGATATCAGACATAAACAGCTTCCTTTTCGATTCGATGCTTCAAGTGGGAATTCATTCTGTTTCGATATCGGATCAAATCAACCGGTTTGTTCAGTGCGGTTTCGAGTTCTTCTTTCAGGTGAACCATCCGAAAAAGATTGGGGCGTTCTGTTTCTATGACGATATCCACATCGCTACTTTCGGTCGCTTGATTTCTGGCAACCGAACCAAAAATCCCCAGTCGAGTTACGCCGTATTTTTCTCTCAACATCGGCTTGAGTTCGCGGAGGGTGACTAAAATTTGACTGCGATCCGGTTTATCTGGTGCCATATGGAATTCTCAAAAAATATCTTGTAAAATCAATAATAGTTAAGGTTGTAGCTTCAGATATGCCCGACGCGATCGCCACAACAACTCTGGAACAATTTCTGACTCGACCCGACATTGAGTTCTCCCCGGCTTGGGAATTGATAGACGGGTACACGATTCAAAAACCGATGCCGACCCTGTTTCACTCCCGCTGGCAACGGAACTTAGTCAATATTATCAACAGTCAGACCGAACAATTTGAAGCGATTCAAGAATTACGCTGCATTGTCCCGCCCTATTCGCCCGTTCCGGATATTGCAATTATAGAGTGCGATCGCCTTCCCGAAACAGACGGACCCTTCGACGGTTCGCCGGATTGGGTCATCGAAATTCGCTCCCCCGACCAAAGCACCCTGGATTTGCAAAACAAAATTCTCCACTGTCTCCGCAACGGGACGCAAATCGCCTGGTTAATTGATATCAACCGCCAGCAAATTTGGGTCTGGCAGGGAGACGACCTCCCCATCATTTATTCCGGTGCGGATGTCTTGCCCGACTGCGGGACTCAACTGGAGTTGACGGTCGATGACGTGATGGCTTTGACCCGCCGAAAATAGGTTTTATCGCCTCCCCTCCCCCAACCTTGAGAGAGGGGTAGGAAGTCAAACGGTGATTAACTGAGCCTTCCTAAAGTCGGGACAGCAATTCCTGCTTCTTCGTTTGAAATTCCTCTTCGCTGAGGATGCCCTGATCGCGCAACTGGCCCAATTTCTCCAGGTTTTGATAAATATTCGCCGCCTCATCCCCCTTCTCATTTTCCAAGTCAGAAACGTAGCCTTTACCGCGCTCGAAGGCGGAATCATAGGCCGATTTCACCTGGTCTTCCACAAAGTTGGTCAGGGAACCACCGCTGGAAAAATGGCTGATGGCAACTTGTCCGACGGCATAGGTGGAAGCCCCGGAAGTGAGGGCCATCGAAGCCCCGCCAATCAACGAACCGATGCCCGGAATCGCCTTGATAAAACTCGCACCCAGGCGGGCGAGGGTCGTCCCCGTCAAGGCCGAAACAAAGGCCTTGCCCGTGCTTTGAGTATAGTTGACGCCGTAGAGTTGGGCGAGTTGCTGAATCATCTCCAGTTGGATGGCGGTGACGGCGGCAAAATCGACCAGCGGAATGGGAATCAAACCGCCCCCCATCGCCCACAGGACGTGAGTGCGAATAATGCCGTCAGCTTCAGTTCGTCGGTTCATCGGGATTACCTGGTAAACGATAGTGAGATTTTCAGGTCATTTCTGTCCCTTTGTGGAGGTTGAATCGGAAATTACCTTTTTTGATTTTACTCCCACTTCGGGGCGATGGCTAGTCTATGTCCCTTAATGTTGCCGAAAATTCGGGTCAAATGGCGTTTAATCCGAGGGATAGGGGTTAACATCCGCAGATTTCGCAGATTTTCGCAGATTAAAGACGAATCGTTTGTATTGGAGGCTGGCGGAGCCAAAATTAATCAGGAGTCCGCGATGTAGGTTGGTGGCTTTCAGGTAATTGATGATTTGCGCTTCCTCGCGCCCGGACAACTTTTGTATTGCTTTCAATTCGACAATAATTTGTTCGTAGCAAATAAAGTCGGCTCGATATTCGGCGATCGCTTCCCCGCGATAAAATACCTGCAAAGACTTCTCCCGCTCGTAGGGGATACCTCTGCACCGA
The DNA here is from genome assembly GCA_050045915.1 of Limnospira sp. Taxonomy (GTDB): domain Bacteria; phylum Cyanobacteriota; class Cyanobacteriia; order Cyanobacteriales; family Microcoleaceae; genus Limnospira. The sequence continues at coordinate 25,410 of JBNGCR010000034.1, read as the reverse complement.
AACTCCCGTTCCAAAGCTCCCTGATAAACCCCCTCCAAAAACCCATAACCCAACTCCCCATGAACCGCCATCGCCGCCCCAATAATGGCATAAGTCTGCGGATCTCTTCTTCCCCGATCGTCCCCATCCATTTCTCTCTCTTAATTATTCTCCAATAATCCCCCCCAATCATACCACCCCATCACCATCTAAAAATCTGCGAAAATCTGCGAAATCTGCGGATTTATTCCCCCACCCCCGCGACTGTATAACTTTATACCCAAAAATCAAACCTGGCATTTTCGGCTCCGATCGCACAATAATAGAGAGCGGTTCTCAAAGCCGATATTGTCAATTCTGGAGAGACAAGCGTGGATTTACTGTCCAATACCGTGGCACTGTCGCGAATGCAATTTGCGCTGACCGCCATTTTTCATATGTTGTGGCCCGTCCTCACCACCGGACTGGGCATTTATCTGGTCATTATCGAGGGGTTGTGGCTGAAAACTCGCAACCCCCAATACTACTACCACGCCCGCTTTTGGGCGAAATTTTACGTCCTCAATTTCGGCATCGGCGTCGCCAGCGGCATCCCGATGGAATTTCAATTTGGAACCAACTGGGCGCCCCTATCGGAGGCGATCGGAAATTTCTTCGGAAGCGTGATCGGTTTCGAGGCATCCTGGGCTTTCATGTTAGAAGCCGCCTTTTTGGGAATTATGGTGTTTGGTTGGGAGCGCGTCAACCCCGTCATTCACTATATTTCTACCATTCTCGTCGCCTTCGGTGCTAACCTTTCCACCTTTTGGATCTTGTCGGCTAACTCCTGGCTGCAAACCCCCGCCGGAGTGGAAATGGTCGATGGAAAATTTGTCGTCCTCGACTATTTTAAAGCCATTTTTAATCCCTTCACGCTCAACAGTTTTCTCCATATGTTCTTCGCGACTTTGGAGACATCGCTGTTCGTGATCGGCGGCATCAGCGCCTGGTATATCCTCAAAAAACGCCACCATGAATTTTTCTCCAAATCTTTAAAAATTGCCCTCATTGCCGCGATCGCCGTTGCCCCGATGCAAATTTATGTCGGCCACCTGAGTGGCGAACAGGTTTACCACTACCAACCCACTAAATTGGCGGCGATGGAAGCCCAGTGGGAAACCATCCCCGCCGGACAATCCGCCGCCTGGAGTTTGCTGGCAATTCCCAACGAAAAAGCCGAAAAAAATGATTGGGAAATTAGCATCCCTAACGGTTTGGGATATATACTCGAACTGAAAAAAGACTTGTCGGAACCCGTTTTGGGGTTGAAAGAATGGTCGCCGGAAAATCGTCCCAAAATGCTGGGATTGATTTATTACTCCTTCCGAATTATGGTCGGAATCGGTTTCTTTTTGGTCGCCCTGGTCGCCCTCAGCGTCCTCCAATGGTTGCGGGGTAAATTCTCGCCGGAAAATATCGCGCAACAGGGTTGGTTGATGTGGGGTTGGATTTTATCTGCACCTTTGGGATATATCGCCGTGGAAGCGGGTTGGACGGTTCGCTGTGTGGGGCGACAACCCTGGACGGTTTACAATGAAATTCGCACCGTCGATGCGGCTTCTAATTTGCCTCCAGAAAACGTATTGACGACCCTGATCGGCTTCGCTTTAGTTTATACGTTGCTATTTTTTGCCGCCCTTTATTTTGGCAGTCGCATCATCCGCCGCGGACCGAAATTTGACTTGCCAATTCCGGGAGAAAGCGATCGCCCCGCCGTCGATACAACCCCCGGTCGATTTGCCCCGGACGAACGGCCCGCAGAAGCTCAACAATAGCAGTAGACAGACAACAGTAGTACAAGTTTTCTAGCCAGCCAGAAGCTTGTACTACTCAAATACATGATAATGAGGATTTTTGATGGAGACACTGAGTTATTTACTCCCCCAGGTTTGGTTCGGGATTTTGGCATTATTTCTGTTTCTTTATGTGATGCTGGATGGCTTCGATCTGGGAGTTGGGATTTTATCTTTGACTTCCTCAAGCGAAGAACGTCGTAGTATTTTGATGACGAGTTTGAGTAACATTTGGGATGCCAATGAAACCTGGTTGGTGCTGATGGGGGGGAGTTTGTTCGGCGCGTTTCCTCTCGCTTACAGCACCATTTTAAATGCCTTGTATGTGCCGATTTTTATCATGATTTTTGGCTTGATTTTTCGGGCGGTGGCGTTTGAGTTCCGCGAACAGGCAGACCGAAAATTCTTTTGGAACATTGCTTTCGGTGCGGGGAGTTTTTTGGCGGCTTTGGGCCAGGGATTTTCCCTCGGTGGCGTTCTGGAAGGGATTCAAGTTGACGCGGCGGGACACTTTATCGGAACGACTTGGGATTGGTTCAGTCTCCCCTCTGTGGTGGTGGCACTGACCCTGATTCAGGGATATGTGCTGATCGGTTCTACCTATTTAATTTGGAAGACGGAAGGCGATTTGCAAAAGACTCATTATAGAACCGCAAAAATTGCATCAATTACAACCCTTATCGGCGCGATTTTGATTACAATTGTCACGCCGATTTTTTACGAATCCGCCCGCGATCGCCTCTTTTCTGAACCCCTCGTTTATATTTTCGCCCTGATTCCAATTTTGGGTGTCGTCCTGATCGGGTTATTGCTGCGGAGTATCGATCGCGAGGAGGAAAGAACCCCATTTGTCTGGACAATTCTGATTTTCGTGTTGACGTTTATCGGACTGGCGATGGTGGTGTTTCCTTACATCATTCCTCCCTCAATTACAATTTATCAAGCGGCGGCTGACCCGAGTTCGATGGTTGTGATGATCATTTTTGTGGGGGCGTTAATTCCAGTGATGTTGTTCTACAATATTTATCAATATGTCGTGTTTCGCGGCAAGGTGACGGAGGGAAGCTACGGAGAATAGGCGATCGCAATTTTTGCCTGAATAGCGTGAATACCCCCGCCCCCCTTAATAAGGGCAGAGCTGTTTCATTCTCGGTTAAAAATTATCGAGGCTGATCAGGAAAACCGCTGATGGGCGCGAGGAGCGAGAGTTTTTTCCGGTTAAAAATACCTTTTTATTCCAAAAAAACTCCCCTCCGCCCCTCTGCCCCTCCGCTCCCCAAACGACATTTTTCGGGGGAAAATGAAACGGCCCTGCTTAATAAGGGGGGAGCCAATTGATCGGGAAAGTGTTACAATTAGGGTGCGATCGCGCCTTGGGATTCACTGACGATATATTTTCCAGCAATGCCGAAAATTATTCAATCATTCTTATTAACTGCCGTCGGACGTTTGACGAGTATCGGCCTAATTTCCACAATTTCTATCCTATCCGGATCGCGTGTTGCGGACTCGCAAACGGCGGAATCGAAACAATTTTTATGGGAAGTTGAAACGCCCCAAAATCGGGTTTATCTGTTGGGTTCGATTCACGTCTTGAGTCAAAATGATTATCCCCTCCCACCGATGATGGAGACGGCTTTTGAGGAGGCGGAAAACGTTGTATTTGAATTGGATCTCAACGAACTTGAGAGTTTGGAAACCCAGGCGCTTATGTTGGAAAAGGCGACACCGCCGGGGGGACAAACGCTGCGGGATTTGATCCAGCCGGAAACCTATCAAGTCGTCGAAAATACGATGGCTAATTTGGGATTTCCGATCCAGGTTTTCAGAAATTTTGAACCCTGGTTTGTCTCCGTTTCTCTGGTGGCGTTGCAACTGCAAAGGCTCGGTTTCGATCCCCAATATGGAGTCGATCGCTACTTTTTTGAAAAGGCGATCGCGACTCAAACACAAATTCTCACACTAGAAACCGTGGAAGAACAACTCAGTTTGTTTGACGAACTTCCTCCGGAAGAACAGGATAAGCTGCTGCGACAGACTCTCGAAGAAATTGATCTGCTGGAAACTTCATTTCAAGATATGCTGATCGCTTGGAAAACGGGAGATACACAAACCCTGGCGAATTTAATTCTGACTGGATTTCAAGATTATCCGGTTTTGGCAGAGAAAATATTCCGCGATCGCAATCAAAAATGGATGGCGAAGATCGACGGTTTTTTGGGAGATGACGAAGACTATTTGATCGTCGTCGGTGCGGGGCATTTAGTGGGAGAAGAAGGATTGGTCGCAATGTTGCGCGATCGGGGTTATTCTGTCGAACAGCATTAGAATAAAAATCAAAAAATATGGTATTTATTGATATCAGCAAGCTTTTGAGGGTGCAAGCCTTGCGCCCCTACAGAGGTGTTTTCTTGATTTAGATTATGTTGTTATGTCCGGTTTGCGGTTTTGAATATTCGGCTCGAAATCCCCCGGAAAATTGTCAGGTTTGTGGCTGGGATTTGACGGATGGCAAGTCTGAAATTGATAAAAAGCGGTTGGAATGGGCGCAGGAAACATGGCGAAAACTTCAGGATCTGCAGAATAAAACATCAAATAAACCGAAGAAAAAAAGGGTGACTGTCGCCGATTTATTGCCGACAATAAAACATATCGAATCGGAATTAGAAGCGTCAAAAATCGAACGGGATAACCTCCAAAATCAGTTGGAATGGGTTCTGTATTATCTGGAACAAATCAACCCGGAACGGCTGACGGAGACTGTCTCGCGACTGGATGGATGGTTGGAACGGACGGAAACTGAAAATCCGCCTTTATCTGAGGTGGGGATGGATTATACGCCGTTGATGGAATTGTTGGCGGTGGGAGATTGGAAGGCTGCGGACGAGTACACTTGGCAGATTTTATTATATGTGATGGGGCGGGAAGGGGAAGGTTGGCTGACGGGGGAAGATATCGGACAGTTTCCCGCAACAGATCTTCGCACGATCGCCTATTATTGGGAGTATTACAGCGGCGGATTATTCGGGTTAAAAATGCAGCGGGAAATTTGGGAGAGCGCGGATCGAGATTACGGACAATTTTGCGATCGCGTCGGGTGGCGGGATGGAGACAATTGGAAATATTACGAAGAATTGCAGTTCAATTTGAATGCGCCCCCCGGACATCTTCCGGTTTTTGCTTGGCGACGACGGGCGTGTTATGGTGTGGGAACTGGAACGGCGGCGGAGGGTTTATCATTGTGGATGAATTTAACTGTTGTTGTTGCGCTTTAGCGCATTTATGGGGCTAAAGTCCAACAACGAACTTGAGTAATTGTGAGGGAATAATCAACAATGAGTGTGTTAGTTTTTGGCAGTATCAATATGGATTTGGTGGCGCAAACGCCGCGACTTCCTCAGCCTGGAGAAACCCTTCAGGGCTACAATTTTATCACGATCGCGGGGGGAAAGGGTGCAAATCAAGCCGTGGCGGCGGCGCGGTTGGGGGCGACAACCCACATGGTGGGGCGAGTCGGGGGCGATGCATTCGCCGATCGCCTTTTGGAGGGGTTGCGGGCGAATTCGGTGGGTTGCGAGGGCGTTTGGCGCGATAACAGCACCCATTCCGGCGTCGCGACGATCGCGGTTGACAATAGCGGGGAAAATCAAATTATCATTATTCCGGGGGCGAACGGTTGCGTCAGTCCCGCAGATGTCGATCGCCTGAAACCGTTATTTTCGGGGGCGACATCCCTGTTATTACAACTCGAAATTCCCTGGGAAGCTGTGGAAGTCGCCGTCCGCGAGGCTGACGCTGCGGGAGTCCGCGTCATCCTCGATCCTGCCCCGGTTCCAGATAGTTTTTCCGAAAAAATCTATCCGCTCATTGATATTATTACACCCAACGAAGTGGAAGCCAGCCAACTGGTTGGGTTTTCGGTTCACGATGCGGAAACTGCCGAAAAGGCGGCGACGTTCCTATTAGATCGGGGGGTGAAAGCTGCGGTGATTAAATTGGGTTCAAAGGGCGTATTTTGGGCGACAAAATCAGAATCATTTTTTGTTCCCGCTTTTGCGGTGAAAGCGGTGGATACCGTGGCGGCGGGAGATGCGTTTAACGGGGGGATGGCGGCGGCGTTGGACGAAGGGCGATCGCTGCGGGAGGCGATTTTGTGGGGGGCGGCGACGGGGGCGTTATCTACCACAAAAGTTGGGGCGCAATCTTCGCTTCCCGATCGCCAAACGTTGGAAGGGGTTCTCACGGCTACGGAAAATTAGGAGGTTGAATGATCCGCAGATTACGCAGATTACGCAGATTTAATGACAATTAATTTGTGGTAATTATGATGGATTTTTATGATGATTGTTGCAGTTCCAAAAGGCGATCGCGGACGATGCCCCGCCAGACTTGGATGACGGGTTCTGCGATCAAACGTTTCTCGTCGCGACGTTCCGGAAACAGTTGATAAAATTCGGTGTCGGCGCGATCGAATAGCGTCGAAGTGCTGACATCGAGTTCGTTGGCTTCTTCGACCCAACGGTTGAGATCCCGTTGGGTGTAAGTTCCCAGTCCCCGCCGAGATTCGTCGCTGAGGGTTTCCAAGCGATTTAAGACTTGATTTGCCGTTTCATCCCACCGCTGTCGCCAGGGGCGATCGGCTGAACTTGCAGTCAGTAACCGTCCCCTTTGTTCGGGGTAGCGGTAGTAAAATTCCTCGTTCACAAAATCGATAAAAAAGTTGTAATTGAGTCCCAAATTGCGACGGCGATCGCGTAAATTTTCCTGCCTTTCCTGTTCGGACAGTTTCCCAAATTGATCGCTATTTTGAGATAAATCAAACGTGCGGCTGACCCAGTAATTGGAAGCTACCCATCCCACAGTTCCCATTACCAAAACTGATACCACCAAAATAACTGTCCTCCAGCGAGATGATAATTTGAAGGGTTTGAATTGTTTCTGGGTTTGCTGCTGACTCTGGTTCTGGGTCGGGGTGGTGTTCGCCGTCGGCAACTCCGGCGGCGGTAGAGTTGGAGAGGGACTGGAATATTCCGAGGTATCATTGAGAGCCTGCAGGACTTGACGAACCGAAGGATAGCGATCGCGGGGTTGGTGCGCCAACATTCGACTCAAAATTCGGTCTAATTTGGGACTCAAACTGACATCTTTCTGCCAATTCCAAGTCAAATGATAACTGTCGATAAGCTGCTGGGGTTCCTTCCCCGTCAACAACACTAACGCCGTCGCCGCCAACCCGTATAAATCGCTGTGGGGATAGACAATTCCCATCTGCATTTGTTCGTCCGGCGCGTAACCCAATTTACCCAACCGAGTCGCCGGGTTGCCGTGAACGTTCCGGGGTGAAAATTGTGACTCCACCTGCGCTTTAATCTGTTTGACTCCGCCAAAATCGATCAAAACGGGCAACCCGTCCGATTCCCGCCGAATCATATTATCGGGAGAAATATCCCGGTGAATGACTCCGAGTGAATGAATATATTCCAAAACCGGAAGTAGGTCGAGTAACAGTTGGGTGATTTCTGCCTCTGCAAAACATTTTCCTTCTCGAAGTCGCTGTTTTAGCAAGTCTCGGTATGTCGATCCCGCGACATAATCTTGCACGACGAAAAGATAGCCGCGATCGCCGATTTTTTCCCGAAACAGTTCTTGAAATCGGGGGATTTGGGGGTGGCGGAGTTGATAGAGGATTTGCGCTTCCCGTTCAAACAATTCCTGAGATTTTTGCAATCCGTAACTGCCTTGAACTTGGGGGGCGAATTCTTTCAACACGCACAACTCGTCAAACCGATTTCGATCTTTTGCCAAATAGGTGCGTCCGAACCCGCCATGACCGAGTTCGCGGACGATGAGATAGTGATTTCTGAGAATTTGACCGGGGGGAATTGCAGTATTCATCATTGGGGGAAATTTAGGCGATCGGCGATAGTTTACCCATCACGCTGGGATAATATTCAAAGCAATTGAACTGTTACAAATCTCGCACCCTGTAAATATTAAAGCGCGGACGGGTCAATCCCTAACTCCCGCAACCGTTCGGCTAGGCGATCGGCCCGCTGTCGTTCCTGTTCGGCCCGCTGTCGTTCCTGTTCGGCCCGCTGTCGTTCCTGTTCGGCCCGCTGTCGTTCCTGTTCGGCTTGCTGCTGGGCCGCCTCTTCGGGTAACAAGACCAAATGGCCCTCGGGGTCGTAAAATCGCAACCAATGGCAGGTTCCGGTCATCGGTTCGCGGTCGATCGCACCCTCCCAGGTTCCCAGCCACAACCCCAACGTTTCGCACCACAGCCAGCCGCGATCGTTGGGAGACAGGGGTTGGTAGCCTTGGGTTAAATCCAGGCGCCAACCCGCCAAAGAATCGGGATCGAAGGGGTCGAAAATAAAATAATCTGGGGTTTTGAAAGTCTGTTCGTAGAGGTTTTTTTTGATGCCTCTATCGACAGATGCCGTACTCGGAGAAAGCAGCTCGATAATGACGTCGGGATAGCGTCCACCTTCCTCCCAAATCACCCAACCTTTGCGTTCGCGATCGCCTTCAACTCCCAAAACAGCAAAAAAGTCGGGTCCGCGAAAGTCACGGTTCATCGCCTGGTGGCGGCTGTAATAGACGAACATATTGCCGCCGACAAAACTATCGGGACGGGGCAGGAGGGCCTGCTGTGCGGAACGGATCAGCACGTTCATGGCGATGCGGTGGCGGTTACTTTCCAAGGGTTCTCCGTCATCAAAGATTAAATCCGTGGGGGGGGATGGGTGCTCCCAGTCTGACGGCGCGATGGGTTCGCGATCGCCGATCGCCTGCGGGTTAGTTGCGGTTTCTTGAGTCATGATCGAACCTCCGCCAGTTTTAGCTAATTTTAGCAGAAATCCAATCCGGAGTGTCAAACTTTTTGACGACTCACTTCTCAATCTTAATTTTCATAAGTGCTTTGACCGGTGGGGCGATTGTTTTCAATAAATATGATACAATTAAATCAAATATTATTCGACATCTATCCGTGAAAACTGACACGATATTTTATCGTCTCTTTCAATCCTTCCCGGGAGTTTTCTTTGAATTGATTGATCGCCCCCCGGGAGAAGCCAAGCAGTATCAATTTGCATCGGTCGAGGTCAAACAACTGGCGTTCCGCATCGACGGGGTATTTCTTCCTAATGCGAACGCTCCCGACCCACCGATTTATTTTGGTGAGGTACAATTTCAACCCGACTCCAAATTTTATTCTCGCTTTTTCACCGAAATTTTCTTATACTTAGATAAAAGCGATCGCGCCAACGATTGGCGAGGGGTGGTCATTTTTCCGAACCGCAGCGTCGATACCGGCGACACCCAGCGCTATCGGGAACTTCTCAACCCGCAGCGGGTATCCCGGATTTACCTCGATGAACTCGAATCCCCCGCTTCCATCGGCTTGGAAACGGTGGAATTGATCGTCGCCTCGGAGGAACGGGCGATCGCCAAAGCCAGAGATTTGCTCCGCCGCATTCCCCAGGAAATAACCGGTGGGCGATCGCAGCGAGAACTATTACAATTGCTCGAAAGCATTTTGATGTACAAATTACCCCGCCTCAGTCGGGAGGAGATTGAAGCCATGTTCAGCCTCAGCGATTTGAAACAAACTAGAGTTTATCAGGAAGCCTTGGAAGAAGGGCGCACGGAAGGGCGAGAAGAAGGGCGCACGGAAGGGCGAGAAGAAGGGCGCACGGAAGGGCGAATTTTGGGTAAGTTAGAATCTATTCCCCGACTGTTGGAATTGGGGTTGACGGTGGAACAGATCGCCACGGCTTTGGATCTGGAAGTCGAACAGGTGAGGGCAGTGCTCGACGATCGCTAAAAAAAATTTGACGGCATCGGCAGTCTTTTCGTACAATCACGATATTGTTGAAGGGTTCAACTGACCGATGGCGCGATCGCTTCTCCTCAATCCAACTGCCGCAAAAAAACCGGAAAAAACGCTGACTGCCATTACTCCCAGTCGGCAAGCTGCCCGACGCCTGGGCGTGCCTCACAAACCCCTGGATCGGATTGCAGTTTCGGTTTTGCATCGCCATCAGATTGCGATCGCGCCCGTCCTGACTAGCGATCGCATCTGGCGAAAGATTGTCGCCGAAAATCTGACGACCAATGATCCGGAAGGGACGGCGAGAACGCTGATTCCTTCCCGTCAAATGTTGCTGCGATCGGGAGTTGATTTACAAGAGTTGATCGATGACGATTCCCCCCGGGTCAGAGAACTAGCAAAACTCACTTTTTGCTATGAAGAGGAATTGAAAGAACGGGGATATATCGACCACGCTCAACTGTTTTGGAAGGCGGTTTCATGCTATCCGAAACCCGAAGATTTATTCATTTATGGATATTTCCAACCGCAGCCGGATCAAGTTAAGTTCATCAATGCCGTTGCCGGAGAAAATAGCGTTTGGGTTTTACCCTCCGGGGACGCGGATTTTCTGGCGAAGAATCGGGAGGCGATCGCCCAATTGCAGGAAAGCGGTTGGCTCATCGATGCGGGGGAAAGTTCCGAGACTTTGACCTTGGGAGAACGACTGCAAAGCCGTTTTTTGGACAAGGGTGAAATTTCCGATTCCCTTCAATTTCATGTGTATCCGAATTTAGAATCAGAAGTTCGGGGCGTTCTCGCCCAAGTCAAGGATTTAATTAAACAGGGAACGTCGGTTCGGGAAATTGCGATCGCAACCCGGGACGAACGCACCTATGGATCTTTATTGTTGGATGTCGCTTGGGAGTACAATTTGCCCTTGCGAATTTTCTATCAAATCCCCTTGCGAGATACGCAAATTGGGGCGTGGATGGAATTGTTATTAGAGGTCGTCCAAAACAATTTCCCCTTTGAACAAACTGCCAAATTACTCAGCCATCCGTTGGCGCGAAAGCTCACCCCAAATTTGTGGGCGCAAGCGCGACAAACTCGACCCAATAATCTGGACGATTGGCAGCAGTTGGGGTTAGATTTATCGGCGCTGGAATTTCCAGAAGTTGACACCCGAGGAAATTGGATCGAGCGAATTCAAATCATTTTAAAAGTATTTAAAATCCGCAAAAATGGTGCGGTTTGGGGTCGGGAAATGGTCGCCTATTCTAAATTGGATAAATCCCTAGTGGAACTCTCCCGACCGGAAGGCGATCGCATCTCACGACCGGCATTCTGTCGGGAAATACTGGAAATTATGACATTGTTGACCGCTCCCATCCAACCCGGACGGTGCGGGGTGGAAGTTCACACCCCTTTTTCCCTGCAAGGGGCGAGTTACGAACACGCTTTTCTGCTGGGATTTGCGGAGGGAATGCTACCCGCACCCATTGAAAATGACCCAGTTTTGGACTTTTACGATCGCAAGCGTATTTCACATCTAGAAACGGCGGTGGATGTCGCCCGAAGCGAAGCCCTCTCTTTTTACGAATTGCTCAGAATTTCCACGAAATCTCTGACATTTTCTTATCCGTCGCAACAGCAAAAAGTGTCCCTGATTCCCAGTTCCTACGCCACCCGTTTGGGGCTGACGGCAACCCCCCCAGATAGCCTTCCCCTGGCGAGTCTTGAGGAAGCTAGACGCTATTATTTGCAACAGCCGAAAAGATTGGGTTTTGATGCGATCGCACCCCAGATTATTCGAGCTTGGCGGATCGAAGAACGGCGAGAAAGTTCCGCAATTCCGGATGAATATGATGGCGTTATCGGCATTGCAAGCGATGCCCAAAAACGCACATTTAGCGCCTCTCAATTGACCATATTGGGTCAATGTCCGTTCAAGTGGTTTTCCAGCTATCTGTTACACTTGAAAGAACCGCCGGAAGCCGAAGCGGAACCGAGTCCGAGTTTGAGAGGGCAGCTCTATCACCGCTGTTTGGAATTGCTGTTAACAGATATCAAAAATAGGGCGGATTTGATGCGTTTGGAACGGGAGGACATCGAAGGGGCTTTTTTGCAAGCCGAACGAGATATTGAAGTCCCCAGTTTTACCAATTGGGACGGCAGGCGTTTGGAACATTTGGAGACGTTGGAATTGAATTTGAGGGCGGAGAGTTTCTTACCAGAGAATGCGGAAATTTTGCAATTGGAAACCTCATTTCAAGCAGATTGGTACGGTTTAAAAGTGGGGGGAGTTGTCGATCGCATCGATCGCACCCCGGAAGGTTTAGTCCTGTTGGACTACAAAACCAGTGGCAGTGTTCCCCCAGGCATTAAAGATGAGTCGGGGCGGGCAAAAATCAACCTGCAACTGGCACTCTACGAAGATGCGATCGCCCAAAATTTTGAAAATGAAAAAATATTAGAATCTCAATTCTACTCTCTCACAAAACAAAAGTATTTGCCAAACAAAAAAGCCGATCCGGAGACGTTGGAAGCATTTGCAGAAAAGGTGAAACGGCATTTAGAAACGGGTTCTTATCCCGTCGAACCCGATATCGAACAGAAAGCCTGTCAATACTGCGATTTTGATGCCGTATGCCGAAAGGGAACCCGCCTCAGTCGCAAGCGATCGCCGACGGAAGAACAGGAAAAATAAATCATAAAACCATCCGATTTGATTCGACCATAAAACACGAAATCATGAGTTTGACATCCTCCCAAGCCACCGCCGCCAACGCCCCGAAAAGTGTCGTCGTCACGGCGGGGGCGGGAACCGGAAAAACCCATATGTTGGCGGAACGATATTTGTATTATTTGCGAGAACGGAAACTGTCGCCCCTGGAAATTGTCGCCGTCACCTTCACCGAAAAAGCCGCCACCGAACTGCGATCGCGGATTCGTTCTCGTGTCACCCAGGAACTCCCATTCTGCCCCGATATCCTCGCCGAATTGGAAGCCGCCCCCATCAGCACCATTCACGCTTTGGCGAGTCGAATTTGTCGCGAACATCCCCAGTCTGCCGGGGTGCCGGCGGACTTCCGGGTTTTGGAAGATCTGGAAGGACAACTTTGGCTGTCCGAGGGGTTGGAAGCGGCTTTGTCAAGGTTGCCGATTCAAGTTTTTGAGACAATTCCCTATTCTTTATTATCAAAAATATTGGCAGCCTTTTCCGACGATCCGTTGATGGCGGAACGGGCGTTAAATCGAGACTTGAACTGGTCGGAGTTTGCCCAAAAAGTACGCGATCGCGAATGGGAAAAACTGATCCAAAATCCGCAATGGGAAAAAGTAAAGGAAATCCTGACACAAAATATTGGCAAATCCGGCGACAAATTGGAAGCGATCCGACAGGCGACGGTCGCCGCCATGTTTGAACTCGAACGGGGCGAAAATATTCCAGATAATCTCGAAGAACTGAAGCAGATAAATCTAAGAGTCGGTAGTAAAAAAAATTGGGGCGAAGATGTTATAGGTACGGTCAAGGATGCTTTGAAAACCTTGCGAGAGGATTTGATAAAATCCGCCCTAAAACAGAATCTAATTACATTAGAAGTCGGAGCAGCCGATCGCAAATTAACGGAAATGCTGGTGGCGTTGAAAGAAAGCTATCGGGAGGTTAAGGAGCACCTGCAACAGTTGAAATGGCACAGCCGAGTTTTGACCTTTCCAGACCTCGAAATTGGGGCGTTAAATGCCTTGCAAGATCCGGAAGTCCAGACTTATTATCGAAAACGTTGGCAGGCGTTTCTCGTCGATGAATTTCAGGACACCAACCCCGTCCAGGGCGAACTGTTGGAAATCTTGACCGAAACGGCAGATTTGACGGTCGTCGGCGATCGCAAACAGTCAATTTACGGGTTTCGGCGGGCGGATATTCGCGTGTTTGAACAATACCGCGATCGCATCCTCGCAAAACAAGGAACCGAAGTCATTCTCGGCGACAGTTTTCGCAGCCACCCCACCTTAATTCATCAAATGAATCGCGTCTTTTATCCCCTGTTAGAAGACTTGCGTCAGAATTTGAACGCCGTCCGAATCGAGATGCCATCGGTAACGGAACCATTGCAAGTTTTTGCCGTTTCAGATACGGACGAAACCCCCATCAATCACCGGCGAATTGTCGAAGGAAATTTTATCGCCAAAACCTTAAAATCAATGCTGGAGAGTCAAACTCTAGTCTTTGACAAACAGACGCGAAAACTGCGACCCGTCCGACCGGGCGATATCGCCATTTTAACCCGAACCTGGGAACCCCTGGAAATATATGGAGAAGCTTTGGCAGCGGCCAAAATTCCCGTCGCCCCCGCCGGGGGTGGGAACCTGTTAAAAACCCGAGAAGCCAAGGATGCTTGGTCCCTGCTGCGGTTTTTGGCGGATACGGGGGACGATATCGCATTGGTGGCAGTTTTGCGGAGTCCGTTTTTCGCCCTCAGCGATCGCCTCCTCCTGCAATTCAGCCTCGACAAATTGCAGAATAATTCCCCAACCCAACCCTCAGAAACTATCAGTTGGTGGCAACATTTGAACGACGCTTCGCCGGCAGAATTTGAGCCGGCGATCGCAACTTTAAAACAACTGCTAAAATCCCGAGATATCGAGACTCCATCTCGCTTATTACAAATCGCTGATCGCCTCACCGGATATACCGCCTCGATCGCCAATTTACCCGGCTCGAACCGCCGCGAAGCCGACTGGAATGGCTTCCGAGAATTGGTCAGAACCTTGGAACGGGGAACCGACGATCTATTCGGTGTCGTCCGCCGCCTCAAGCGACTGGGGGACAAAAATGTAAAGGTCGAACGCCCCCCCATCAGTACCGAAAATGCCGTGGCATTGATGACCATTTTTGCCGCTAAAGGATTGGAATGGCCGGTCGTCGTCGTTTCAGACTTGACGCGGCAACCTCCCAACCGTTCGGAACCCGTATATTTCGATCCGGAATATGGGGTCGCCATCAACTCTACGGACGACCGTGCAGACCAGCAGAAACCAATCCTTTATTATTATTTGCAAAACCTTCAAAAAAAGCGAGAAGAAGACGAAGCATTGCGGATTCTTTACGTCGCATTGACCCGCAGTCGGGATTATTTATTTCTCACCGCAGCGGAAGAAAAAAAAGGAAGTTTAGACCGTTTGCGACCGGCTTTAGAAGCCGCCAATATTCCCATTCAAGCGATTGAATTTGATCCGGAAACTATCATTCCACCAGTCCCGCCGAATCCCCCGGTCGAGTCCGAGAATCGACCCCTTTTAATAGAGAATATAGGTTCCGGTTTGTTTGAACTTCCTGTCACGGCTTTGGGAGAATACGATCGCTGTCCGAAGCGATTTGAATTTGCCTACATTTTCGGACATCCCGGCTTGTCGGAACAGGCTAATCGAGGGATGGAAATCGGCAAACTCGTCCATATCGCTTTAGAACAGGATATCCGAGAACTCGAAAAGCTGCGTCCTTTTGCCGAATCGTCACCCGATATCGGATTGATTCTGGAGGCCATTAACCTCGCCAAAACTTTCGATAATACGGAAGCATTTCGGCGATTTCGGGAAACGGAGAAGAGTCGGGAAGTTGACCTCCATTTAACTATCGCCGGAGTCACCTTTAACGGGATAGCCGATCGCGTGGGCGAGAATTGGGTATTGGACTATAAAAGCGATCGCGACATGAAACCCGAACACCACCACCTGCAACTTTGGGCTTATTCACAAGCGTTAAATTTACCTGAAGCCCACATCGCCTATTTACGCCATGAACACGTTTACAGTCTGTCCCCGGAAATCTTGAAAATAACTGCCCAACAAGCGGAAACCGTCGTCGGCAACATGGTGGAAGGATACTATCCCGCCAAACCGTCTCCCCAAAAATGTCGGACTTGTCGCTATTCTGAAATTTGTGAAGATAGCCGGGATGAAAATTTAACTTCGAGTTAAATCAATTCATTTTTTTGGATTGTTTAATGATGGTTATCGAACGGGCGATCGCCCCACTTTAATCCAATCCTAACATCAAAAAATTAAGGGCGAATCAAATCCGCCCCGACTGAATTTAAACCAGAAAACTAGGCGTTTCCTTTGCCCTCCATAACGCCACTGGCGGCGGGTTCGGCGGAAGTCTCCTCATGACCCGATTGGCCGTTGCTCGGCAGTTCCAGGCAATACCCGGCACCGTAAACGGTTTTAATGTACTTCGGATGGCGGGGATCGGGTTCCATTTTAGTCCTCAAATGTCGGACGTGAACCCGGATCGTTTCGATGTCATCATCCGGATCGTAACCCCACACTTCCTTGAGAATTTCGCTCGGCGCCACCGTTTGGCCGTGGCGTTGCAGCAAACAGTGCAGCAATTCAAACTCTAAATGGGTGAGTTTGACGGTTTTATCGAACCAAATTGCCTCAAATCGTTCGGGAACCAACGTCAGGACGCCGTAACTGAGAATTTCGCTGTGTTTCGCCGCCTGGGGAATGCGATCGGTCCGCCGCAACAGTGCGCGGACTCGGGCCAGCATTTCTTCGAGTTCAAACGGTTTGGTCAAATAATCGTCGGCCCCGGCGTTGAAGCCTTCGACCTTATTTTGAGTCTGCCCCAAAGCCGTCAACATCAAAATAGGAATGTCGGCGGTGCGTTCGTCCCGACGCAACCGCTGACACACCGTAAATCCGTCCACCTTGGGAAGCATCAGATCCAAAATGATCAAATCTGGCAGGAGTTGGAGCGCGAGGGCCTGTCCCTTAATACCGTCCTCGGCTTGGTTGACTTCGTAACCAGCCATCTCCAGGTTAATCGCCACAAGCTCCGCGATCGCCGGGTCATCATCAATCACTAAAATTCGGGGCATCATCTAAGACTCTGGCTAGGGTGTTCAGAACGACCGCCTACTACGACTCACCTCCGGGAAGGTTGCAATCTTTATTAAGGGTTTTCCACTCAATTGTCAACTTTCCTTAAGATACCTTTACGAGAGGTGTAAAGTTTACTGTACAGATTATAAGCAATATTAGCAAATGCTAAAAGAAGTAACAAAACGTGATGTCCCCCCCCCACACCCAAGTATGATGACTAGGTATAGGGTTTGCTCATCAGAGTCCGACCCATCAATATCAGGAGGGAATTGACCCATGGCAGTTGAAAAAGTAAACTCGTCCTCCAGCTTGGCCGAAGTCATCGATCGCATCCTCGACAAAGGAATCGTCATCGATGCCTGGGTGCGCGTCTCCCTCGTGGGGATCGAACTGCTGGCCGTCGAAGCTCGGGTTGTCATCGCTTCCGTCGAAACTTACCTGAAGTATGCCGAAGCAGTCGGCCTGACGGCTCAAGCCGCCGTTCCCGCCGTTTAGATCGCATCAACATCCGTCTACATGATCCAGCATCGGGCATCATCTGGCTCAAACGCCCGTCCCCGCAGGATTTCGACCCACCCGACACAACAGCGAGTCACCGTCACCGGCACGATTTCAGGGAGCAGCGATCGCCGGGAGATGCAGTGGGGTGGCGTCCGAAATGAGTACCGGCGGGGGTGTCCGATGCTACAACACCGAGTTCGGGGGAAATCGTCACGTCATGGCGCTAAAAGAGGATTGGCAAGACAACCAGAATCACCGTCGCCAAGCCGTCGCCGAACGGCAGCAACAAGTCCGGGCGACCGTCGATTCGTGGCAGCAGGAACGACACATCCAGGCCCAAACGCTGCAGAGAGAGCGGCGGGCCTTTGTCTCTCAGTTAAAACAGCAAAATCGGGACTTTTTGGCGGAAACCAACGACACCCGCCACCAGAAAGCCGAACAACTGGCCGGTGAATTGCACGAATTCGCGCGATCGCTCTCCCGGGAAACCGCCGAGTTTCTCACCCTGAGCGCCGACGATCGCACCGCCAGAGCCTTACAATCGGCTCAAGACCTGCAAGCCTTTCGCGACCAACTCCGGGCCACCGTCGAACAATTGCAGCGAGAATGGGACGAACTGGGTCAGGAACGGATCTACGAGCGAGATCAACGCCGCGATCGCGTCCAGGGCGACTTGCAAGAACTCAATTTAATCCGAGAAACCGTCGCCCAACAACTGCAAGAACAACTCCAGACCGCCCGAGCTCAACGGGAAGCCGACGTCCACACATTATTTCAAGAACTCGGCCAATTTCGCGCCGAACTGCAGGATTACCGCCAATCCCTAGAACAGTACGTCTGGGGAAACGCACCAGCCAAACCCACCCCCGCCGCTACGGCATCCCCCAAAACTCGCGACATCGCCCCCCCGGCATCGGTTCCCAAAGCAACAAAAACGACACCAGCACCGACCCCCCAAAAACTCGCACCCGTCGGCATTCCCGCCAAAACCCTCCAACGGCCCGCCCCACCCGCCGCCACCGCCGCCCATTCCCCGAACCCGGAAGGGCTGATTGACGACTACATCCGCCAGCGGGAGGGCGTGCGGTTAAGCGACATCGAAGCCGAGTTGAACTTGAACCGCATTCAAACCGTCGATGCCCTGCGATCGCTCCTCAAACAAGGTCGAATCACACAGCGCGATCGCACCTACTACGCCGGAAGCTAAAATAAAAATGGGGGCTCGGGATTGATGGAGTCAGAAGCATTTTTCCCGGCTCCAAATCTTTTTTCCGTCCCCACAAACCCCCACCCCCTCCAAACTCTTGCAGCCAGAATCAACCAACATGACCACCGTGCTCCGCGCCGTACCCAAAGGATTCGTCAACACTCCGGCCATTGAAAAACTGACGGTTCGGGCGCTGCGGTACCTCCAATCCGGGTTTTCCGTCCACCTGCGGGGGCCGGCCGGCACCGGCAAAACCACCCTCGCCCTCCACCTCGCCGACTTGCTCAACCGTCCCACCATGCTCATTTTCGGGGACGACGAATTGAAATCCTCCGATATGATCGGCAACCAACTCGGCTACACCCGCAAAAAAGTCGTCGATAACTTCATCCACAGCGTCGTCAAACTCGAAGACGAACTCAAACAAAACTGGATCGACTCCCGCCTCACCCTCGCCTGCAAAGAAGGATTCACCCTCGTCTACGACGAGTTCAACCGCTCCCGCCCCGAAGTCAACAACGTCCTCCTTTCGGCTTTAGAAGAAAAACTGCTCGTCCTCCCCCCCAACGGCAACCGCTCCGAGTACATCCGCGTCAACCCCCACTTCCGCGCCATTTTTACCTCCAACCCCGAGGAATACTGCGGCGTGTACGGAACACAGGACGCCCTGCTCGATCGCCTGATCACGATCAATATGCCCGAACCCGACGAGGCGACGCAACAGGAAATCCTCCTCCAAAAAGTTGAAGTCGAACCGGAACAGGCGGAACTGATCGTCGGATTGGTGCGACAATTCCGGGATGCCACCCACGCGATCGCGACTGCCAAAATCCAGTCCGTCGCCCAACAGCAAACCAACGCCGACAAATCCTCCGGCCTGCGGCCCAGCCTGATGATCGCCCGCATCTGCCGCGATCACGAGATCGCGATCGACCCCGACGACCCCGAATTTCGGGAAATTTGCGCCGATATTTTATTATCGAGGGCGATCGGCGACCTGACCGAACTCGAAAACCGCCTCGAAAACATTTTCCGCACCCTGTCCGGACTCGCCCAACCCTCACCCGCCGCCCTCCCACCGGCCCCCGAACCTCAACTCTCCCCCACCCCCACCCGCCTCCCCACCACCGAAGAAAAAGTGTACGCCTACCTCAAACAATCCAACGGCGCCAGAGTCTCCGAAATCGAAGCGGCACTAGGCCTCAACCGAGTCCAAACCACCGATGCCCTGCGATCGCTCCTGAGAAAAAGCTACCTCCGCCAACAAGACAACCGACTCTTCGTCGTCCAAGAAGACAATCACCAATCCGTCTGACCAGCTCGATAAGAGCAATGAAAAATTCATTGATAATTATCAATTATCAATTATCAATTATCATTATGACTTCACAACCACGTCAATCCACTTCCCAGCGGGGAGTTCCCATGTCAACCACGGGTTCGACCCTCGCCGATATTTTGGAACGGGTTTTGGACAAAGGGATCGTCATCGCCGGAGATATTTCCGTTTCCGTAGGATCGACGGAACTGTTGAACATCCGCATCCGCCTGCTGGTGGCATCCGTCGATAAAGCCAAGGAAATCGGGATCAACTGGTGGGAAAGCGACCCCTATTTGAGTTCCCACGCCCGGGAGTTAGCCGAATCTAATCAACAACTATTGGAGGAAGTCAGACACCTGCACGAAGAAGTGCGATCGCTCAAAGCCGCCCAAGAATAATTAACAATTAATAATTAACAATTAACAATTGATTGTTGTCAATTTTCCTGGGGTCGATCAAATGCTATAAAATCGCCCCGGAGAGCAAAGGGGACGATGAACGATCGCATGATAATTATCAATTATCAATTATCAATTATCAATTATCAATTGTCCTCGGGTTAATCGCAGCAGGGGCGGGCGGGGAGGATGGAACTGAAACGGCGAAATTCTGCCAGATATTCTTCCAGGAGTACCAGTTGGCTGAGGTTCAGGCGGTAATACATCCAGCGTCCATCCTGTCGCGCTGTCACCAACCTCGCCTCCTTGAGGGTTTTGAGGTGAAAGGAGAGCTTCGACTGACTCACCTCCAAGGTTTCACAGAGTTCGCACACGCACAATTCCTGCTGGCGGAGGAGTTCCAAAACCCGAATCCGTAGAGGATCGGAAAGGGCGTGAAACCCGGCGGTGATGTCGGCGGTGGCGTTAACGGTGGTACGGGTCATCAATCTAGTTGCAATCTTTTGATCCACTCTAGCAAAATGAAGGCAATAGGCAAGTTAGCAATAGAGAGGAGAGAGAAACTCCCTTACTCCTCACTCCGATACCTCCGTCCCCATCCGGGAATCTATAGCGCCCCATCGAGGGGAATCGGCCCGCCCTACATTCAGACCACCCGATTTTGGCGGATGCACTCGCCGTACCACTCGAAACTGGCTTTGGGGATGCGTTGTTGGGTGGGATAGTCAACGTAAACCAGTCCGAAACGGCGATCGTAGCCGTAGGACCATTCAAAATTATCCAGCAAACTCCAGACGAAATAACCTTTGAGGGGATAGCCTTCCGCGATCGCCCGGTGCGCCGAGCGCAGATATTCTCGCAAATAGAAAATGCGATCGCTGTCAATAATTTCACCCCCCGGCATCAAAGTATCCCGAGCCGCACAGCCACTTTCCGTGATTAAAATCGGCAAATCTGCCCGCCCCAACGTTTCCCCGACGTGGCGAATCCCCCAATAAATGCAATCTGGAACGATATGCAACCAGGGCATATTCATGCAGGGATAGCCCGGGGGGAGTCCCAAAAACTCGAATCCGAGCGGGTTTTCCGCCGCCCTGACGTAGGTTCCCGAGTAAATATTCAACCCCAGGCCATCGATCGGTTGGTGGATAATTTCCAGATCTCCCGGCTGAATGTCCGGGGCGGAATCTTTCAAAGACTGCAACAATAGGGGACTATAAGAACCCGTCAAAGCCGGAAAAATGATGCCACCATTTTGCCCGCACAGGTGGAACGCCCTCCGGGCGGCTTCGATATTTTCGGGAGTTTCCCCGAGGGGCACCGTCACCGCACAGTTATCCACCAACGCCACGGAACAGGGATTTGGAGAGGCGGCGCGGATCGCCTGTACCCCCAAACCGTGGGCGAGGAGGGCGTGGTGGGAAGTTTGCCAGACAGCTTTCTGGCTTCCGACACGGGTTCCCGGGGCGTGGGGCGGATCGGCATTCACCCCGTAGCCGAGGTGGGTGAAACAGGGAATTTCATTGATCGTCATCCAATTCGCGATGCGATCGCCCAACCGCCGCACCACCGCCGTCACATAATCGGCGAAATCCCAAGCCATCTGGCGGTTTTGCCAAGAACCGTACAGATCCTCCAACGCCTGGGGGCTGTCCCAGTGAAACAGCGTCGCGTGGGGGGTGATGCCGTGTTCGTGCAGGCAGTCCGCCAACCGCCGGTAAAAATCGATCCCCGCCTCATTCACCGTCCCCCGCCCATCGGGAACGATCCGTGGCCAAGCCAGACTGAAGCGATAATGTTTGATACCGCGATCGGCCATCAGTCGGATATCATCCTCATAACGGTGGAAGTGATCGCAAGCCATTTCCCCGGTATCTCCATTCAAAACCCGTCCGGGGGTGGCGCTGAAGGTATCCCACACGCTCGGTTTGCGTCCCCCCTCCCCGATCGCGCCCTCGATCTGATAGGATGCGGTAGCCGTACCCCAGATAAAATCTTTTGGAAACTGATAGCTGACCATAGATGTGTCCGATTGTCCGATTCCCTGTTTTTATCTTTCGGGTAATGCCGTCCGCCGTCAACCCTTTCGGGTGTTTCGCGGAATTTCCCCGGCGCGAAATCCGTCGGGGCGATCAGTCATTCGGGGTCCAATTGTGAACGCACCACACCTGGGGTGTAGATACCCAATCGCGGGAGGAATATTATGCTAAAAAAACTTCGGGTTGTCGGTTTAATTTTAATACTGGTCGTCGGCTCGCTCTTTGCCGGCATCACAGCCCCAGTTGCAGCCGATTCTTTACCCAAACCCAACGATAAGGGAGATTATATCGGCAATTCCAGTCACGCCTATTGGCAAGTTGTCGATCCCGATCCGCAGGGGTTAAATTGTCGCATGGGCGAACAATCCATCAAAGAAATTTGGAGTCCCGACAATCCCGGATTCCCCCCCATCGGATCTTGGCCGGTTGTCAGCACGTTGTCAGAAAATGAGGTGTTCGAGGGACAACTCAGCTACGGGGGTTTCGTTTTCACCTTTGATCAAAACCGCGATCCTTGGATTTTTATCAAGAACAAGTCCGACGGAACTCCAGCCAATTGTTTCGTCCGGGCGAATAACTTGTTCGTCCAACCCGTAGAAGAACCGATCGCGGAAGAACCAGAATCGACGGAATCCGAATCGATCGCCGAGTCATAACTGAGAAAATGGACGCGATCGCGGGTCGGGCAGAGGATCGATCTCCCCAAGCTGAGTTGCGCTTTAGCGCCTTATATTACAAAAAATTAAGGGTTAATGGTCAATTCTCCCCCTCCCCGCACCCTGACAACGTGGCATTTCACGCCTCAGCGGTTAAAATCAGTAGACGTTGAGTCTCGATGGACCTGCAGGAGTGAAGTTGTTGAATAATGCCGATATGTCTGAAAATGCGGATCGAATCTCGCCCGTGACGGCCGACGATATCCCGGAGGCTATCCGCGATATCCCCGTCGCCGACACCGCCACGATGAACCCATCCCGGCGGACCCTGCGGTTTTGGCAGTGGTTAGGACTCGCGATCGCCGCATTTTTGGTCACTTTGGGGTTAAACTATCAATTCGGAATTCTGGTGAGTCGCCCCCCCGCCAACTTGCCGGAACCGGAACCAGTCGCCACCGGCGACCCTCCGCCAACCGCCACCGCCGCCCCTGTCGCACCCGCAGCGGAACCCTCCGACGACCTCCTCGGCCATCTCCCCTACGAAGAAGCCCCCCAAACCGATCTCAAACCTGTGACGGCCGACGGCGCCATCCGACTGCGCTCGGCGGCCGCGAATGCCTTCTTGGACATGGCCCAGGCAGCCCGCAGCCAGGGCGTTTACCTGGTTCCCCTGTCCGGATTCCGCAGCCTCGAAGATCAGGAATTTCTCTTTTTTGAGATCAAAGCCGAGCGAGGGCAGCTTCCCAGCCAGCGGGCGGAAGTCAGCGCCCCTCCGGGCTACAGCGAACATCATACCGGATACGCCATCGACATCGGAGATGCCGACAGCCCTGCAGCCAACGTCGATGTCAGCTTCGAGCAAACTCGGGCATTTCAGTGGCTCCAACAAAATGCGCCTTACTATAGCTTTGAGCTATCATTTGCGAAAGACAATCCTCAAGGGGTCAGTTACGAACCCTGGCACTGGCGGTATGTCGGCGATCGCCACAGTCTCGAAACCTTCTACAAGGCTAAATCGAATCCGACTCAAACCCCCTGAAGTCTCGAACTCAAACGGAAAGCCACTTCTGTCCGCCACCGCCAGGACGCTTCACACCTCAACTGCTCCCAAAACCAAGACGGTACAACCTCCGTACCCCCTCTGAGCGATTGCCTTTTGCCAGATGAGCTGTTGCCTTCTACAAACGAGCCGATGCGAGAAACCTCTCTGAACCTGATTGCCATCACCATTTTTACCCTGACCCTGACGGCCCTGCTCGGGCCGATGTTCAATCTTTCGGCCGCCATTCCGGCGGGGATGGTCTTCGTTTTGCTGGGGTTGGCAACCCTGGATACGTTCACCCTGCAGGGTCAGGGATCGACTATTTTGGTCGATTGGCTGGCGGGCACCTCCGGCCAAACCCGCGATCGCATCCTCCACCACGAAGCCGGCCACTTTCTGGTCGCCCACCTGCTCGGCATCCCCGTCGAAGGATACGCCCTCACCGCCTGGGAAGCCTTCCGACAGGGACAGACCGCCCAGGGTGGCGTGCGATTCGACGATCGCGAATTGATGGCACAACTGCGGGCCGGGATGCTCTCCGGGGAAGCGATCGACAAATACTGTAAGGTTTGGATGGCCGGAATCGCCGCCGAAACCCTACTGTACGATCACGCCGAGGGCGGTATGGAAGATCGTCAGAAAATCGCAGCCCTGTGGGCCCAACTCGGACGTTCCCCCCGAGAAGCCCAAATGAAGCAGCGCTGGGCAACTTTGCAGGCGAAAACCCTCATCGAAACCCACCGTCCCGCCTACGATGCCCTGGTAGAAGCAATGGCGCAGCGGACTCCCGCCACCGAATGTTTGCAGTTGATCGCGGATCGGATTCGATCCTAAATTATTCCAAAAGACAAAAAATCTTCAAAATGTGGCGATCGGTTCCTCAAAAGGTGACTTCATTGACCAAACGCTTCGGGGGGAACGCGATAAATTAGATCCAAAGGTGCGATTCGTTCGGGAACGAAATAAGGCTAAAATGCCTGAAATAACCTCCCGGTAAGGCTTTCATCCTCTTGGATGAATACAAGGGGCGCACCCCTGACCAGCCTTATAACTATCTGTATGTTCCAAGTTTAGTATCACAAGAGACTAAATAAGGTCGGAACTCTCAGGGTCAAGGACAGTCAGCAATACAAATTCCTTATATAAGGAACAAAGTAAAACTGATAATCCAAGAGAGGAGGCGATAGCCACCCCCAATTTTGGGATTCACAACCCCAGGATTGAAGCGGGGAACGGAAGGCGATGAGGGAGAATCTGCTCCCAATAACTCGACCACTGCCAATCATCTATGACTAACCGAAAGGTGAACATCTGCCATGAACCCTCGAAACCACTCGGTATCGAAAACAGGTTGATAACGGTGCTGCTCGAATGAGTAAGTGGAAAAGTGGAAGATTCTTTCGGCTATCCACACAGACCCTTAAAAGTACACCGGGGGATAGGATGAGTCTAAGGATGAAATACCCATACAGATGGAACGATGTTACCCCATATTGGCTCTTGCTCAATGGTCGATTAAGCAAGTAGTGAAGGCAACAGCCGTAAGTGTAAGCGCAAGCCATATGGGGGTGAGATGTGACCAGAAGCTAACGCTTGGATGTAATGTCCGAGATATGCAGACGGGTCACGGTTCAGACGTAAGATGGAGACTTAAGTAGCAATAATGGCGTCTAGTCAAACCAAAGGATTCGGCAAGCCGAAACCAGCGGTCACTAAGAATGCATGGAG
>JBNGCR010000033.1:21901-37085 GCA_050045915.1 Limnospira sp. | reverse complement strand
AGACTCCTACGCCGAACCGGAACCCTACTACGAACCCCCGGTTCAAGAATCCTACTACGCCGAACCGGAACCCTACTACGAACCCCCGGTTCAAGAATCCTACGCCGAACCAGAACCCTACTACGAACCCCCGGCCGTTGACAATTCCGGTTACTCCATCACACCGCCAGAAAAACCCATTTACCTGCCCGAAAAGCAGCCGACCTCTCCCCCACCCGCACCCAATGCCAATCTAAACACCGGGAGTCCCGCCAACAGCTTCATCGACCCCACCGACTACAGCATCGGGGCGACCGACAGTTACGAAGCCCCCGACGCGGTGATTTTCTCCGATCGCTCCACAGGATGCGAAACCGCCGTCGGAGTGGGCGAAAACGTTTCCGGACTGTGCGCCCCCCCCGCCACTCCCCCCGCCTACCAAGCCGACGGCAAACCCATCTACGCGACCGGAACCACCGGAGTCTCCGGCGGAACCCGGGGAACCCAGCCCACCTATGGTGGCGGCCATTCCACCTGGCAACAATATCCAGCCGCCGCCAATAGCGGTTGGAGTGGAGATTACTCCGACCAAGTTCCGGTGGCAGGATTAGGACCCGTTCCCGTCGGCCCGGTGAGCTTCAGTTCCATGACCAACTCCGGCATGGCGTACTACAACCGCACCATGCGTCCCCCCAAGGTTCCTGGAAATGGAGATGCCAACCTGCTGTTCCCCCTCAGCATCCCCGCCCCCATCACATCTTTATTCGGTTGGCGGCAGCACCCCATTTTGGGATCGGGCCGCTTCCACACCGGCATCGACTTCGGGGCGGACACCGGAACCCCCGTCGTCGCCTCCTATTCCGGCCAAGTGACCCTAGCCGACTGGCTGGGGGGATACGGTTTATCGGTGGTTCTCAACCACGAGCAGAAATCCCAAGAAACCCTCTACGCCCACCTTTCGGAATTATTCGTCAAACCCGGAGAATTCGTCAGCCAGGGGGAGGTGATCGGACGGGTGGGTAATACGGGCCTATCCACCGGGCCGCACCTGCACTTTGAATTGCGGAAATTGACCGATCAGGGCTGGGTGGCCCTCGATCCGAAATTGGAGGTCGAATTCGCCCTCTCCCAACTAATCAACACCCTGCGAGTCACCGAAGTGCCCTCGGATGACTTTATCGCCACCCTCCCGGAAAAAACGATGAGCCTGGAAACCGGCTTGCCCCAACTCCCCCCCCTCCCACCGGGAATGGATATCGTCGTCCCCAACATCGAGCCCCCCACAACCAATTTTGGGTTCAAAGAAAACGTCGAAAAAACCATTAACAATTAATAATTAATAATTAATAATTGTTAATGGTTAATTGTTAATTATCCAAACCCGTGTTCGGCGAGAAATTCCGGGGTGATGTCCCCGGTCGAATCGGGGGGGTTGCCGAGGAATTTGGCGACGTATTTGCCGAGGATGTCGGCTTCGAGGTTGACGGAACTGCCCGGTTGCAGGTGGCGGAGGTTGGTGGATTCGTAGGTGTGGGGGATGACGGCGACTTGGAACCAGCGGCTGCCGCGATCGCAATTTGCGATGGTCAGACTGATACCGTTAATGGCGATGCTGCCTTTGGAGACGAGGTAGGGGGCGATCTGTTGATACCAGAAGGGGGAGGTACTGGGGGCGACGAAGCGCATTTCCCAGGAATTTCCGGTCGATACCACGGAGTCCAAACAGCCGATCGCATCGACGTGGCCCGTCACGAAATGTCCCCCCAACTTGCTCCCGGCCCGCAGGGAGGTTTCCAAGTTGGCGTAACCTTGCAAATTTTCCCCCAACGTGGTACGGCTCAGGGTTTCGGGGGAGGCCGTCGCCACGAAGCCCTCCGGGAGGATTTCCACCACCGTCAGACACACCCCGTCCACGGCGACGCTATCGCCGATCGCCAGATCGGTCAAAATTGCATCTGAATCCCCCGCCGTGCAGGTAATCTGGAAGCGATCGTCCCCCAGAGGTTCGACGGTTCCCAAAGCTTGAATTAATCCGGTGAACATGGCATTTTTCCCGTATCGATTAAAGTTTGATTAAAAAATATTTCCCCCGCCGCCCTTTTCGGGTGACGCGACCCCAGTATGGATGCCCGTTTCGCCCGGGGTGAGCTAGAATCGGCCTTGATACCCTGTCAAATCCGGTCTGTTTCCGTCTTGCCCTTTCTAGCTTCCCGCCGTTGTTTGCCCGGGCCTCTCACGCCGTGCGATCGCCCCTGTCCCTCTGCAGCCCCCTCCACTCGATCCCCCCCTCTCAAGGAATTTGGGACAAATCCGCTGTCAATTCAAGTCGAAATCGAGGCATACTGGAAATCAGGATGTCTGTCTGTAGGTCTAACGAGTCGTTTGCTTACCGTATTTTATCGAGGCTGAACCGATGATTGAAATGAAAGTCGCCGGAATTGCACTAGATGCTACCACCCGCAGTCCCATCGTTTTGCTCAGGGACGCGACGGAGCGACGAGCCTTGCCTATCTTTATCGGTCAGGATCAAGCAAAATCCATAATTGGCGCCCTCGAAAATCATAAACCCCCCCGACCCCTAACTCACGATCTGTTTGTCAACTTCATGGAAACCTGGGATATGCTTCTGGAGCGGATCGTGATCCATTCCCTCCAGGACAATACATTCTATGCGGTCTTGGTCGTCCGTCAAGGGGAAATTAAAAAGGAGATCGACGCCCGTCCGTCTGACGCAATTTCCATCGCCCTCCGCACGGACAGCCCGATCTGGGTTATGGAAGAGGTGATCGCCGATGCTTCGATCCCCGTCGATCGCGATGCCGACGAAGCCGAACGGCGGGCGTTTCGAGAATTTGTCGCCAACCTCAGTCCCGAAGAACTGATTCGGCGGGCCGACGTCCGCAAAGATGAAGCCCAGTAGGGGTGCAAGCCTTGCGCCCTCATGTCCATTTTTGATGGAGACGGTGACAACGTTCGATCCCCGTTCCCTCCCCGTTCGACAACCCGATCGCCCCATTCTCTCAATCCCATGCATTACCGGCGGTTTGGCAAAACCAATTTGAACCTATCCGTTTTTTCTCTGGGAACGATGCGGTTCTTGGCATCTCCCGAAAATGCCCGCAACACTTTGGAACGGGCTATTGTAATGGGGATCAACCACATCGAAACCGCCCGAGGCTACGGAAAGAGCGAAGAATACCTGGCTGCAGCTTTGAAGGCGGGTTTGCCCGCGGCGCGATTGCCACTTCACATCACGACCAAGATCCCCCCGACGCCCGATCCGGACGCTCTGGAACGGGCGATCGACGATTCCCTGGCGCGGCTGAACCTGGATTATCTGGACGGGTTGGCTATTCACGGCATCAACACCGCCGAACATCTAGAGCGGGCGATCGCGGGACTCTCGGGCGTCGAACGGGCGATCGCGGACGGACGGGTGCGGCACCTCGGCTTTTCCACCCACGCCCCCCTGGAGGTAATTTTAAACGCCATCCGAACCGATCGCTTCGAGTTTATCAACCTCCACTATTACTATTTTTTTCGGCGCAACGCCCCCGCGATCGCCCTCGCCCACCAAAAGGATATGGGCATTTTTATTATTTCCCCGGCGGACAAGGGAGGACGACTCTACACCCCACCCCCCAAACTAGCCGAACTCTGCCGCCCCTTTTCTCCTCTGGAACTCAACTATCGGTTTCTGTTGGGCGATCGTCGCATCGGAACCCTCAGCGTCGGACCCGCCAGCCCGCCAGAATTGGATTTACCGCTGCGGGTGTGCGACAGTGACCTCCCTCTCACGGATGCCGAAGGAACCGCCTTAGAACGCCTGGAAACGGCCTTAGAAACGACGTTAGGAACCGATACCTGCCGACAGTGTTACGAATGTCTGCCCTGTCCGGAAGTTATCAATATCCCGGAAGTGTTGCGGCTGCGAAATCTGGCGATCGCCTACGATATGGTGGAATTCGGAAAATACCGCTACGGTATGTTTGAGAATGCCGGACATTGGTTTCCTGGAAGACGCGGCGATCGGTGTACGGACTGTGGCGACTGCCTGCCCCGATGCCCCGAAAATCTCGACATCCCCCGCCTGCTACGAGACACCCACGAACGACTCGGGGGGCGAACCGGACGGCGGCTGTGGGAATCTTAGGTTGGGGAATAGGTAATAGGGAATCGGGAATCGGGAATCGGGAATCGGGCAAATTTCATTTTTCATTTCGTTTCTTTTATCCCGATGTGATGGTGACGTGCGACGATCGCGATCGCGAATTGAATACCTTTAAAAAATATCCCTGTTTAATTGTCGAAGTTTTACCCTAAAAAACTGAGGGATTTGATCGCGGCGATAAATTCGCCGACTATCGACAATTAGAGACATTGCAAGAATATGTTTTAATCGATCAAAACAAAAAGCGGGTGGACTGTTTCCGACGCAACTCCGATGGAGTTTGGACGGTAAAATTCTACACGCCAGACGAGGAAATTCAGTTTCAAAGCATCGATTTTCGGATCAGCTTTGATGCCCTGTATGAAGATGTCGTTTTTACCGATACGGAAAATCGAGGGATTCTGAATAGGGCGGGCGAGTAAAGTGAGGGGCGATCAACATAATGATAGAATCCAAAAGTTTGCTTTTTATAACTCCCTGATTTCTAGCAGAAACCATTGGGATTGCAATCAATCCTCTCTCTGTGTTTCTCTGTGTCTCTGTGGTTAAAAAATCGAGCTTAATTAATGCGTTATCGTACAACTGGCGATCGCATTGTTAGCCCTTGATCGCTGGACGCAATCCAATACACTGATATGATACGGCATCGTCACCACGGGAGAGGATTGGCGGTTCGGTATTTTCCACCGCCAAGATCGCTACATCCAGCCCGATCCCAAACGCTATCTCGTCTCAGAAGAGTTGACACCATGACTCGAAATTTTGATGGGTATTTTCGGCGAAAAGGATTGATTTTTCTGGAGGTTTTTGATATCATAATTGACAGAGTTTGGCTCAGATCAGACCATGTGCGATACTTTCGTTGCTCTGCCGGATGCGACCCCCGACGGTCACGTTATTTTCGGAAAAAATAGCGATCGCCCCGCCGGAGAACTGCAAGATGCGATCGCCCTCCCCAGAATGTATTATCCCCCCGGCGATCGTCTGCGGTGTACTTATATCGAAATCCCCCAAGTCGAGAAAACCCTCGCCGTCATCCTCTCCAAACCGCGATGGATGTGGGGGGCGGAAATGGGCGCCAACGAGTGCGGGGTTGTTATCGGCAACGAAGCCGTTTGGACGACAGAACCCTATCGCAGCGATGGGTTATTGGGAATGGATTTAGTGCGGTTAGGATTGGAACGGGGCGAGACTGCGAAAGCCGCTTTAGACTGTATGATCGAGCTTTTGAATCACTACGGACAGGGGGGAAACTGTGCCGAAGCGTTCCCGATGAATTATCACAATTCTTTTCTGATTGCCGATGCCACGGAAGCCTGGGTATTGGAAACGGCGGGAGAATTTTGGATTGCCGAACGAGTCACCCACGGGACGCGATCGATTTCCAATAATCTCA
Organism: Limnospira sp.; assembly: GCA_050045915.1. Lineage (GTDB taxonomy): Bacteria > Cyanobacteriota > Cyanobacteriia > Cyanobacteriales > Microcoleaceae > Limnospira. The sequence goes on along the minus strand of JBNGCR010000033.1, from coordinate 31,539 downwards.
GCATCCGAACGGCGGGGGACTGGCGACATTCCGGAGTGGTTGATCGCGCGATCGCGATGGGATGATGTAAGGGAATAGAAGATTTCGATTTTGCCCGCATTTTCTCGGAAGGGGGATTTTACGAAGCATCTCCCAACTCGCGGGAAAGTCGCGTCCGGACGCTGTGTCGGTGCCGTGAGGGAGAATTTACCATCGATGTGGCGAAGGCTATTTTGAGAGAACACGAAGGCAATATTTGTATGCACGGAGCGTTTGAGAGTGCCGGAAGCCAGATTTCAAGCCTGTCTCGGCGGGGATGCGAGCACTGGTTCATCGATCGCCCCCACCCCTGTTGTCGCGAATACGAAAAAAAGGAATTCTGCTTTCGTGCGGTGGCTTCCGGCGAAAAATCTGTCTCTGGGGGGTCGTTTTCCGGCCGAGAGCCGTGAGAGACTCGAAAAAGAGTCGAATAATTGGAGTCAAAAATATGATCGGCGGAAAATTTGGCAAACAAGAATCCCTGCAAATTATAGCCCACAGCATGGAGCAGGTGGCGAAAGAACTGCGTGGGATGAATAACAAGTTGGAAAACATCGAAACCCTGCTCGACAAACGCCTCCCCAAACCCGAAGAGAAAGACGGAATTACTTGGGTTGCGGGAGAACCCATCAACCGTCCGAACAAGTCTTGAAGTGGGGAGTGGGGAAAGTGAAAAGTGAAAAATGAAAAATGATATCATGTCCGCAACAATCGTTTTTATAAAAACGATTTCTGTCATTCAATACAGGCAGGATGCCCGTGCTACCCAACTGTTATATCATATAAAATCCGCTCGATCACCAGAAATATAGCGCTGCGCGCGGTCCTCGGCAGTCGGTATTAGGGAGTCGGAAACTGAAACGGCTTTTCTATAAGGGTTTGAAAATTTCTGACCCCATTTCAACTGTAACCACGTGAGCGCTCGTTGCTATAAATCCAAACCGTCAATTGGCTCAAACTCCTGATATACGGCGATATGGGTTGATATGAAGCTGTTGGCGATCGACAGGACTTGATATGATTTTTGCTAATATCGCAAGTATCGCGCTCGTGTGTTTATATCCAACCCGTTTTGTTGCGAGTATTCAACCGGATTTAAGATGAGGTGTGTTTTTTTGATCGAACAGACTCTGCAATCCTCTGAATATGATTTGAGCTGTTAGCTGGAAAATTGATTTCCCAGGGGTTCGGGCATTGAACTTGTCGCGATCGTTGCTACAATTATCAATTATCAATTATCAATTATCAATTATCAATTCTTTCCCATTGTGCACCCAAACTGCGGAAATCGTAATCGGAGGCGCCGGGATGGCAGGTCTGGCAACTGTTGAGGGTGATGGGTTGGGAAAATTCGACCTGGGGGTGCAGGGCTCGGAAAAAGCGCGATCGCTCGATCCGGTAGGGGATGCGTTCCTCGTTGACGCTCATCGACCGGGAAAAGGTGCGGAGGTAGTTCCAGATCAGGAGCCTGGGGGGGTCGATGAGGGGTTCGATTTGGACGCCGTAATGATCGGTATCTTGGAGGATTTGCTGCCAGGTCTGTCGGGGTAGGACTTGTGGCGGGATAGGGATGTGGCAGGTGGCGCAGTTTTCCAGGTAGAGTTCCTGGCCGAGTTGATATTGTGGGGGGACCCAATCCACCGTTCCGATTGAGGTGTCGGAAGTTTGAGTGGCGCTACGGGAGGTGATGCCGACGGCGAGACAGACGGCAACGAGTATGCAGAAGCATCGTAACAGTAGGGAACGCCACCGCGATCGTCGCAGGTGTGGGGATTTGGGATGGAACATCGGTGAATTTGGTGTCAGTCGCCGCCCTAGTCTAACTTGAGGATCATACCTTCTCGGGCGACCACCCCGTTGGGGAAATGGGCTCGGACTTGGGTTTCGATCGCGTCGAGAAAGTCGTCGTCGTGGGAGGGGTCGTGCTGGTACATGGCGACCTGCTTGACGCCGGCTTTTTTGGCGATTTCCACGCCGACTTCCCAGGTGGAGTGTCCCCAGCCCAGTTTCGGGGACTCGCGGTCGTGGTATTCCTCGTTGGTGTAGGTGGCATCGTAGATGAGCAGGTCGGCATCACGGGCCAGGTGGAGGACATTTTCATCGAAGCGATCGAGAAAATGCTCGGTGTCGCTGCAGTAGACGGCAGTGCGCCCTTGCCAGGTGACGCGGTAGCCGATGGCGACGTTGGGATGGTTGAGGGGGGCCGTCTCAATTTTGATCTCCCCGTCCAGGGCGATCGCGTCGCCGGGGACGATATCGTAAAACTTCATATCCGATTGCATGACGTGCATCGGGACGGGGAAGTTGGGATGCACCATCTGGTCGGAGAGGCGTTCCTTAATGGTCGAGCCGTCGGGGGCGATCGCGCCGTAGATGTGAAAGCGGTTGATCGGAATGAAGGCGGGCACAAAAAACGGAAACCCCTGGATGTGATCCCAGTGGGTGTGCGAAAAGAAGACGCGGGCTTCGACGGGCATCTGCTTGAGCAGGTCCAGGCCCAAAACTCGCAACCCGGTCCCCCCATCAAAAATTAAGCGTTGGTTCCCGAGGCGCATTTCCACGCAGGAGGTGTTGCCCCCGTATCGAACCGTTTGGCGGCCCGGGGTGGGAACGCTCCCCCTCACGCCCCAAAACTGCACGCAAAATTCCGGAGAATTGAGATTGTCATTCATCGAATTTTCGTTGGAAATCTGGGGATTCCGAGCGGGCGGATCAGAAACTGGCATCTTGAGTGACGGCAGACGTTTAACAATAGGTGAAAGACTTGAGACTTGAGACCGAATCTTCTGGGATCGGCAATACCGATCGACCGATCGTCTAGAATTGCACCACAGTTTCCAGAATTGCTTAAGCCCAAGTTAGTGTCTCACTAGGATTATTGTAGCCCCGAATTTCAACGACCCGGTTATTTTCATCCACCAGAACCACCGTGGGCCGGTGGGTTGAGATTTCTTCCGGCGTCAGTTGGGCGTAGGCCATCACGATCAGGCGATCCCCCGGCATGGCTAGACGGGCTGCCGCGCCGTTGAGTTGGATTTCGCCCGAGTGAGCCGGGGCCGGAATGACGTAGGTGATCAATCGTTCCCCGTTGGTGGTGTTCACCACCTGCACCTGTTCGTGAACGAGAATTCCGGCCGCATCTAGCAGATGTTGGTCAATGCTGATGCTGCCGACGTAGTTCAGGTTGGCTTCCGTCAAGGTACAGTTATGAATTTTAGCTGACAACAGGGTTCGGTGCATATTGAAATTCAAAGGATCGCCGATTTGAGAGTCCGCCCGCCGGGAGGCGGGGGATGGGGGAATTAGGAAAGTAGGGTCATGAAATCCAGTTATTTTGAACCGGCTTTGATGCAGGTTTCGACGAGGGGTTTAACTTGATCCACGTCTTTCCAGCCGAGAATTTCGGTGACTTTTTTTTCGAGGTTTTTGTAGGTTCGGAAAAATTCGGCAATTTCCTCGATCCGGTGAGGGGCGACGTCTTTTAGGGACTTGACCCCATCGTAGCGGGGATCTTTGGCCGGGACGCAGAGAATTTTTTCGTCGCGATCGCCGCTGTCGATCATTTCGAGCATCCCGATGGGGCGGGCGACAATGACGCACCCGGGGAAGGTGGGTTGGTCCATCATCACCATGCCATCGAGGGGATCGCCGTCGTCGGCCAGGGTATTGGGGACGAAGCCGTAGTCGAAGGGGTACTGGACGGAGGCGTACAGCACGCGATCGAGGGCGAAGGCTTGCAGGTCTTTGTCGAATTCGTATTTATTTTTGCTCCCGCCCGGAATCTCGATCAAAATGTTGAGCAATCCGGGTTTGGGTTCGGGGGGAATCCGCGATAAGTCCATCTGAGTCGTTCTCCAAGCTTGTGTTGGGTTGGGGGGAAACCGGGCGCGAGTTGGCGGGTTTCCCCCTATAAGATTCTAGGCGCGATCGCACGATCCTCCAACCCATTCTCGACTTTTGCTTCAGGGGGGTAGTGGGCGATCGCGCAGGGCCCGAACCGAATAGGAGGTCGGTTGCAGCGTTTCGACCTGGCTCGGCGAGTAGCGGGCGATCGCCAGCAGGGGAAAGATGAGTGTTACGAGGGCGATAACCGTCCCAACCCAATCGGCAAATCGGTGGGTCGAACTGCCAGACGAACTGACAGGTTGACTGTCTGATTCCATATTTAATTTAAAATTCTTGCACGGAGGATGCGATGTCGGACTGAGAGAGAACAATCGCTCCCGCATTATACCACACGCGATCGCCAACGCGGGAGTGACCGTCAAGCCGGCGGTCCGGCGTGCAAATCGTTGTACTGGGTTTGCGCCACGTCCAGCAGGGTCAGCACTTGCTGCCAGCCCGGGTTGCCGGCGTCGGCGCTGTTGCCCCATTCTGCCTTCAACTGTTCGCGCAACTGCTCGAACCGGGTATTGACATCCGTGCCCTTGCGTTCGTGGGATGCCCCCAGGGCATCCGAGCCCTCGTCACCATTTTCCAGGGCTTCCTGGATATCTTGAGCCGTCTCAGCCAAGCTGAGGGCGCGGTGGGCGATATTTTCGGGCAGTTTAGGGCGGTCTGAGAGGGCGATGCGGGACAATTCCAACAGGAACTGTCGCACCTGTTCGATCCAATCTTGGTGTGTTCCCTGCCAGTGGGTGCCGGTGGCGGGGGAGGCGACGACTTGATTTTGAATCGCCTGGGCTTGTCGTGCCAGGGGGAGGGCGGAGGTGGAAACCGCTGTCGGCAATGTAGGGATGTCCGCCAGAGATGCCCGGGCAACTTGGATCAACAGGTCGTTCACCTGTTCGATCCATTTGCGGTCAGAGGATGGGGAGTTCAACTCAGTCATTTTCAACGCAAACTTCGAGATCGAATACAACAGGGGCGCGGTGAAACCGATCTCCCCGGAATCCTGAGAACGACGCGATCGGAAGGTGCTGCAACCCCGAGGTCGTTTTCATGCTCGAGGGGAGGATTCCAGAAGTCGAACCGGCCCCGAGGCAACCCCCTCGCCACATCGACAGAAACCGGTAATGTCGTGGACTGTGGCTGCGATCGCCCGTTTAATCGGGTTCACAAAATAGTTTTTAGAGAAACTATTTTTTCAATTCGATGATCAGAAACCTACAGGATCACTGTTGACATCCTCCCCGCCCTAAAGGGACGGGGATTCCCAAACCTCACGATCGGATCCGAACTTGATATCACAGTGAGGGTCGGGCGAAAACTTCGAGACGGCAACCGAACAGACCGAGGGGCGTGATTCGGCGAGTGTTTGACTCGAAGCCCGGACTCGGAGATCATCGTCAGAGAAGAGAAATCCCTGACCGGGGACTACTTTTCCGTGAGCTTCCAAACACCGTCCCAGGTTTCACTCGGGGGCTTTGTGGTCTCATACAGTATACACCGATCCACGTGCAGTTTCGCCGCTTTATTTTGCGGGTCGAGCTTCAAAACTTCCAAAAATTCGTGTTTAGCTTCCCGGAAGGCTTCTTTTGCTTTGGCGGCCAATTGTTTCCGGCACAGGTCGATGAGTTTCCGCAGGGCTGGGGAGGACAGTTCCGCGGCTTCGTCGGCCAACATCTGCCCGGTTTCCGGAGTGCCGGCGAAGTGTTGCACTTTGGCGGCCAGCAACTTTTTCACCTCCCGGGGGGTGAGGGTTTTAACGGCCTCCAGAATCCGATCCCAAATTTCCTCCGGCGGGGCTTGCCGCAACTCGGCCAGAGACAGCCGTCGCAGGGTATTTTCACCGAGGATAGCTTCCAACTCGGCCAGGGGCAGTTCTTCCAACATCTGGCCGAGCAGTTCGCGATCGCTGTAGGAGAGCTTTTTCAACTGGCTTTCGGACAGGGTTTCCAACTGCTCCAACAGGGGGACGAGATCGGCATCGGTGAGTTTTTCCTTGGCTGGTTTCAGGTAATATTCCCGGCCCCGGTGATAGTGGTCGATAATCTGCTGCTGTTCAGCGGAGATGGGGCGGGCGAGTTTCCCCTCCCGGATGCCCACCAGTTCGTAAATTCGCACCGGCTGACTCTTGCCCTTGACGGTGATGAAGTCGAGTTCCCGGACGATCAGGCGATCGGCGTTGGGGAGGTAAGTATTTTCGCTGATGATAATATCCGTCCCGTACTGCTTGCTGGTCCCTTCCAGGCGGGAGGCGAGGTTCACCCCGTCCCCGATGGAGGTCAACTCCATGCGCTTGCTGGACCCGATGTTACCGCTCACCACCTCGTCCGAGTGCAGGCCCATGCCAATTTTGATCGGCATCAATCCCTTAGAAACCCGGTGTTGGTTGAACTCGGTCAATCGGTGGCGCATTTCCACGGCGGCTTGCAGGGCCATCCAGGGGTGATTTTCCAGGGGAGCCGGCGACCCGAACACGGCCATGAGGGCGTCGCCGATGTATTTGTCGAGGGTGCCGTGGTAGTTGAGGACTGTATCCACCATTTCCTCGAAATATTCGTTGAGCATGGTGACGACTTCTTCAGCTTGCAGCTTTTCGGTGAGGGTGGTGTAGCTGCGGATGTCGCTGAACAGGACTGTGACGTGTTTGCGGGTCCCCCCGAGCTTGATCTCCCCGCTGGCCAGGAGGGATTCGGCCACGGCCGGGGTCATGTAGCGGTAGATCAAGTTTTTGACTTCTTTCTCGCCGCTGATATCTTCCATGACCACCAGGGCACCGCTGACCTTTTCGGGGTCGCTGATGTCGGACATGGAGTTGATGGAGAGGTTGATGCTCTGGGGTTCTTCCGAGGCGCCCGAGAGCAGGGTTTGGTCAGGGTAGTATTGTTGGCGGTCTTTGGATTCGGCGGGCTGCAGGGCTTGGTCGAACCAGCGGGCGAAATCGCCGTCCTTGAGGTGGATCAGATCCCGCACCGAGGGGCGCTGTCCGACGTCGGCTTCGGTGAGGCCGAGCAGTTGCATGGCACATTCGTTGGTGGCGATCATGTAGCCGTCGCGGTCGGCGGAAATCACGCCGTTGGTGAGGCTGCGGAGGATATCTTTTTGGCGCTGTTCCTGCTCTTTGACTTTTTGGAACAGTTTGGCGTTCTGGAGGGCGATCCCGGCCTGGATGTTGAAGGCTCGCATGAATTCCAGGTCATCTTTGTTGAAGCTGGCTTTCCACTGTTCGGGGGGATCGGGCCAGGTTTCGGGGTCGTAGGGGGGATATTGGCCCTGTTTTTTCTTGTTGATCAGTTGGGTGACGCCGATGAGTTCCTCGTCGGCGTTGTAGACGGGCATACACAGCAGGCTGCAGGTGCGGTAGCCGGTTTTTTGGTCGGTTTTCTTGGACTGTTCCGATCGCGGGTCTTCGTAGACGTCGAAGGGGATGAGCAGGGGTTCGTGGCTTTCCGCGACGATGCCGGCGAAACCGGCGGTGCGGGGAATGCGGATTTCGGTGAGTTCTCCGTTGATGGGGATTTTCGTCCACAGTTCGCCCCCGTCTTCGTCGAGGAGCCACAGGGTGGAGCGATCGGCGTTCATGAGTTCTTTGGCCTGCCCCATGACGTTGGTGAGGGTGTCTTGCAGGTCGAGGCTGCTTTTGCTCAGGGCGTTGACCGCGTTCATGAGGGCGGAGGCGGCTCGCTGGCGCTGGGTGGCTGAATAGAAGGATTTGGAGGATTCTAAAATCAGCCGAATGGAGGGGGCGAATTCGTGGAAGAGTTGTTCGTCTTCGGGGGTGAATCCGGTGCGATCGACTTTTTCGGGTAGGGGTGTGGCCGGATCGATCTCTGGTTTGAGTTTGTTGAGCAATTGGACGACGGCTACCAAGTCCCCGCTGTCGTTGTTGAGCAGCGGCATGGCGATCATGGTGTAGGTGCGGTAGCCGTTTTTTTCGTCGAATTTTTTGGCGGCGCCCGATCGCGGGTCGTCATAAAAATCGTAGGGGATGTTGACGATTTCTTTTTTGGTGGCCGCTTCCCCGGCGATGCCGGCGCTGGCCGGGATTCGCAGTTCCAGGGGCTGTCCGTCTTCCCCTTTGGCGACGATGGACCACAGTTCGTGTTTTTCCTCGTCCATCAGCCAGATCGTGGTGCGATCGGCGTTCAGGAGTTCCCCGGTTTTGAAGGTGATCGAGGAGAGCATTTCGTTGAGGATGGCTTCAAACCCCTGGGCGTCGAGCAGGTTGTCGAGCATCGAGAGGGTTTGATTGACGGTTTCTAGCTTTTTCTCAACATCTTTGACGACTTCGACAAATGTTTCTTTTTTGAGGGGGGCCAGCAGGTTGGAAAAACTACCGCTGCGACGGGCTAAGCCGGAAGATGATGGGTTTCCCATGCCGGGGGCTTCACCCCCCAGATGCCGGACGGGACGGCGGGCGTTGGTCGAGTCACCCCCCTCTCCCGCCATGATATCGACATCAACCGTAACTGAGACGGCGGGATTTTGAGGCATCGAATTGCTTGGAGATGCAGAGTTCATAAACCTTTACCAAACCGGCTGGAACTGTGGTCGTGTTGGGGGCAATCGTTTCGAGATCGTTGAGATGCGGTCGGAGGCTTCCGAAAGTATGCAGAATCGAAATAACTGTTTCCCAGTTTACGGTGAACGGCTGCCGATTGCTCGATTCGCCAAGGAGGTTGCACTTAATTATAAGTGTTGCACTCGGGTTGGTAAATGTCTGTGATGGTTTCTACCAATTTTGCGCGGTGGCAGACATTTTCGGGGGGGAGGGCCGGGCCAGCGACGGGGCGGGCCGAGCTTTGATACAATCGGTGGAACCCGAGGTTGCCGATCGCGTTGGTATAATTGAAATGCCCGACCGCGTCAGCGGTCCGGAGAAGGCAGCGCGGGAAGTTCACTCGGACACCGGGTCTGGATTCCCAGGGATTGACGGCCGGCTGACCGCATCGTTTCCCCGCCCATCGGTGCCAACCGGATCTCTTTGAGAGCCGTCTGGAACCCCCTTGCGGTTCCTGGGGGAGCGTGTCAACATAAATATTCTGACTGTAGCGAGTTCTCATGCAGACTGAAGCTTTTAGTGAGCTTTTTCCCCTTTTTAAAGGGGCGAACCCAGAAACTCTGGAATGGCTGTTGTCCGTTGCCGTGAAGCACGAATATCCGGCAGATCGGGCGGTCGTGATGGAGGATGCTTGGGGAAACGCGGTCTATTTTATCGTTTCCGGCTGGGTCAAGGTGCGACGCCTGTCGGGGGATAATGTCGTCACCCTGGCGATTTTGGGGCGAGGCGATTTTTTTGGCGAGATGGCCATTTTGGACGAGTCTCCGCGATCGAACGACGTGATTGCCCTGTCGGCGGTCCGCCTGATCAGCGTCTCGGCGCAGCGGTTCATCCAAACCCTATTTAAAGATCCGCAACTGCACCATCGAATGCTGCAACTGATGGTGCGGCGTCTGCGCCAAACCAACCAGCGCTACCAGATCCGCCACCGCCCCCCGGCGGTTAAATTGGCGAATACTCTGGTGGAGTTGGCTGAAAATTACGGCCAGTTGACGGAAAAGGGGGCTGACATCTTCAACATTCCCGAACAAGATCTGGCCGATGTCACGGATATCAGTGTGGAGGAGACGGGCAAAATTATGGAGAAGCTGCACAGCAAGGGCTGGATCAATATCGATTCGGAACGGCAGGCGATCCATTTGCTCAACCTCAAACACCTGAATCAGTTGGCGAA
>JBNGCR010000033.1:10419-21801 GCA_050045915.1 Limnospira sp. | reverse complement strand
CGGAACGGCAGGCGATCCATTTGCTCAACCTCAAACACCTGAATCAGTTGGCGAATCAGTAGATGGGTCTTCCCGTCGCCTTCGGGGGGCGGTTGTGCGGGTCGGGTGCGATGTTGTCACTTTACACCATCCTGATGAGAGAAGCCATTCAAACCCCACCGCGCCATTCTCGTGCTCCCATTCCCGCCCTACATTATCGGGTTTCGATGCCCCAACCGGAGTCCCACCTGTTCGAGGTGCGCTTGGACTTGTCGCGCCCAAATCTGTGCGGAACGGTTGCGGAGTCGTCGGCGATCGATTTGAAAATGCCGGTCTGGACGCCGGGATCGTACCTGGTGCGGGAATATGCCCGACATTTGCAGAATTTTCGGGTTTGCGATCGCTCTGGCCAATCCCTGCCTTGGATGAAGGTGAGCAAAAATCATTGGCGCGTCGAGGCGGGGGACGCGGAAACTGTCACGGTGACTTATCGCATCTACGCCAACGAGTTGACGGTGCGAACCAACCACCTGGACGGAACCCACGGCTATTTCAACGGGGCGGCGATGTTTTTCTACGTCCCGGGGGCGGAAAAACAGCCGATCCGGGTAGCGATCGCACCGCCGCGAAATTGGGTCGTGACGACGAGCTTGCCGGCCGTTCCGGGGGCGGAAAATACCTTCGAGGCGGCGGATTTCGATACCCTGGTGGACAGTCCCTTCGAGATCGGCACCCACGAAATTTATGATTTTGAAGTGCGCCAAAAACCCCACCAACTGGCGATCTGGGGTCGGGGAAATGCCCAACCCGATCGCCTGCTCCGGGATATGGAGAAAATCATCGAGGTGGAGGCGGACTTGTTCGGCGGACTCCCCTACGATCGCTATTTATTTTTGCTGCATTTGTCGGGGCAGGGTTACGGCGGCTTGGAGCACAAAGATTCCTGTTCTTTGAATTATCCCCGTTTCGGACTGCGCGATCGCGATAAATACAACCGCTTCATGCAGTTGGTCGCCCACGAATTTTTCCACCTGTGGAACGTCAAACGCCTCCGCCCCAAAGAATTGGAAGTTTTTAACTACGAGGGGGAATGTTACACCCCGTCCCTATGGTTTTGCGAGGGGACGACGAGTTATTACGATCTGGCGATTCCGTTCCGGGCGGGTATTTTCAATGTCAAAACGTTTTTCAAGGGGTTGAGCAAAGATATTTCCCGGTTCCAAACCACGCCGGGGCGGCTGGTGCAGCCGTTGAGCGAGTCGAGTTGGGACGCTTGGATCAAGTTGTATCGCCGGGATGCCTACAGCGACAATAATCAAATTTCCTACTATTTGAAAGGGGAATTGGTGTCGTTTTTGCTGGATCTGCTGATTCGGAATGGGAGCAACAATCGGCGATCGCTCGATGACGTGATGGTGCACCTGTGGGAGAAATTCGGAAAGGATGAAATTGGCTATACGGAGGCTGAGTTGCGGGAAGCGATCGCGTCGGTGGCGGAAACGAATTTGGACGAGTTTTTCGACCTTTATGTTGACGGGTTGGAAGAATTGCCTTTTGATGAATATTTGCAGCCTTTCGGTTTACAATTGAAAGCGGAAAATGGGAATGATACGCCGGATTTGGGTTTGAAATTGGCGGCGGAAAATGGGAAGGCGATCGTCAAGTTTGTGGAGGCCGGAAGCGGCGGCGAGTCGGCGGGAATTGACGCGGGAGATGAGATTTTGGCGTTGAACGGTTTCCGGATTACTGCTGAAACTTGGGGCGATCGGCTCAAGGATTTTGAGGCGGGGGATATGGTGGAATTGACGTTTTTCCACCAAGATGAATTGCAAACCCATCGGGCGACTCTGGCGTCTCCCCGTCCCACCAGTTACCGGATCGCTTCTGTGGCGGAACCGACGCCGGAACAGGAGCGAAATTTCAGTGCTTGGCTGGGGTGTCCTTTTGTGAAGTTGTAGATATTTCGGAAACCATTTGTCAATCGTCTCGCCCCCAAACCCCCAATTCTGGGGGCTTTTAGCAGATCGATTGTTCACGAATCATTTCACATTGCTATATAATTTTTTGGGATGCCGGATCATATCGATAAAAATGATAGGGGATAACTCATGTTTTCGGCGAAACCGAGGATGCCGCGATCGCGGTATTCGTAGAGTAAGTTTCCTGGGTTGTCAAATAAGAAGGTTCCGCCCCGCTGGGTCATGTAAACTGGGTTGGGGACGTAGGTTTTCCAGTGGCTGAGGACTTCGGTCATGTTCCGCAGTCGCAGGGTGGCGAGCTCGAAGGGTCGTTGAAAGCCTTCGCCGCCGGCGAGGTTGAAAAATGAGCCTTTGAAGGCGGGTAAGGGTTTGGCTTTTACGACTTCTTTTTCGCCGAATAATTGGGGGGCGTCGCGATCGCCTCTGTAACCCCGAAACACTTCCGCCAGGGTTCCGGGACTGCCGATCCCCGCACACATCAACATCAGGTTTAACCAGGCATTTTGACCGGGGGAAAGCAGGGGCAATTTGAAGGACAATCCCGAATAGAGTTCCAGTTGTCGGTGGAGTTCGGCTGTGGGATCGACAAATAGCCATTCGGGGGGAAATTCGGTGTATTCGCAAAATTTCAGTCCGGAGTCGCGATCGCCGATTCCGACGGCCCGGACGGTGATTCCTTGGGAGCGAATTTTTTCGGCTTCTCGCTGTAGCCACCAGGCATATTCGAGGCTGTCAAAATCCCCCAGTTGCGGCCAGATTAACATGAGGATGCGATCGCTTGATTCGCAGTCGGTTAAAATGGGGAGGGTGGCGCGATCGCTGACTCGCTGGCGTCGGGTTTGACTGAGGATGGTGTAAGGATTCATGGCGGCTTCGGGGGTCAGTTGACGGGAAATATTTTACTATATTTTGGGTGTCACCACAGAGGCACTGAGGACGCAGAGAGGGAGGGTTAAGAGTTGGAACCGTAGGGGTGACAGTGATGGGTGTAAAGTATAATAGATTCTGAGGTTCAATTGAGCTGTCCCGTCAGATCGTGATAATTGTTTGTATTTGACGACAGTCGATTGAACTGAATCTCAAAATTTCCAACTTTTCTCTATTACCAATGAATACAAAACTCGTCGAATCCTTGGTTCAAATGGTCGAATCGCTGTCCGCCGAAGATTATGCCTTGTTTCAACAAAAATTGACCGGCAGAATCATTCAAAAAACTGCGGGTGTTTGTGGGGGAAACGCCCGAATCCGCAATACCCGCATTCCGGTTTGGACAATTATTTCTTTACAAAATCAAGGGGCGGGCGATGGAGAAATCTTGGAAAATTTTCCGATATTGACTCCATTTGACTTGATAGCGGCAAGGATATATTATCAAAACAACGTTTTATAAATTGATCGAGAAATTGGCGAATCTGACGCTTGATAACCTGTTTCGCTGTCAATCGGGGTGCTTTTGGCGACATGATAATTTTTCTACAGCGCCAGTTTCACGACTTCTTTGGTATTGCCGGTTTATAAAAACTCATCCGGAATGGGTTCTAACATGAGATTGATGGCATCTTTTAAATTAGCGATCGCCTCGTCTTTCGTTTCCCCGAAGGATGAGACAAAATTCAGTTCGGGACAGGTTGCCGAATAAGCTTGGCATTCTTCATCCCATTCGATAATCGCTCGAATCATCATGGCTTTGACAGTAATTTTATGGTCGATTACTTCCCATCGTATTATATCATGATCCCTGAAAAATTATTGACGGTCAGTTTCCTTCACCAAGAAATTATCGATTTCGTCAATTAAACATCTGATACTCTGACTCGGAGTTGCTCGAAATCGGTTTTAATTGACAGCCCGCTTGGGAATCAATTCCCAAGCTAATAGCACAAATCCTCTAAAGAGGATTGGGGAGGCGATGCGGGCAAATAACCGGAGCTAATATTATAGCAACTACTAAGGCGATGAGGACACAATTACCGAAGCCGAGTCCACTGAAGTGGACTTTTGCTATCAGCCTTGAAATTCATTTCCGTGGCAGCTCAATATTTATCTTTTCAATATCCCAATTCTTGTCCGTTCCAAACGGAATTATCAACTGATTTGGTAAGTAAAATTTGCGAACCATAATCTACTATTTCCTTTGCGATTTTAGCTTCAGAACAGATCTCAATTATTTGATGTGATGTATCATTTCATCTTCTGACAGCATCCGATCGCATCAAATTTGATGTCGCAAGGCTGTCAACGAATTGAAATGCGGTGGGCTGCATCAGAGCGTTTTAACGTTGATACAGCCTATTATAACCGGTTTCTGAGACGATCAATCCTGCAAGGGCGCGATATCTGTCGCCTCCCGAAACGCTTTCTCCCGCCGCCGCCGTTTGAACGGGTTGCGAATCCAGGTTTGGAAACTATCGACGTAGGTGAACCACACGGGGACCACCACCAATGTTAACAGGGTGGATGTGGTCATGCCGCCGATAACGGCGATCGCCATCGGACTGCGGACTTGGGAACCCGCCCCCAATTCTAATGCGATGGGTAGCATTCCGGCGATGGTGGAAAAGGTGGTCATTAAAATGGGGCGAAGTCGGGAAACACCGGCTTCGAGGACGGCTTGAAATCGGGGCATTCCTTCCCGCTGATTTGCCATCGAACAGTCCACCAAAAGGATAGCGTTTTTGGTGACGAGTCCCATTAATAAGACGATGCCGATTAATGCGAATAATCCCAACTCTTTTTGGGTGATCATCAGGGCGAATAGTGCGCCCCCCAGAGATAGCGGCAGGGCCATCAAAATGGTGATGGGGATGATGAAGTTGTTGTACAGCAGGACCAAAATGGCGTAAATTCCCAGGACGGCTAATCCCAAGGCCCCCAAAAAGCGGGTGAAGATGTCGATCATGATTTTGGCGTCGCCTTCGGACTGCTGTTTGACGTCGGGGGGGAGGGGGTTCATGGCGGGGAGGGCCTGGACTTTTGCTACCCCATCCCCGAGGGAAATGCCGTCCAGGTTGGCTTCTAACTGGACTTGCCGCGATCGGAAATAGCGATCGATGGCCGCCGGACCGCTGCCGATGGTGATGTCGGCGACGGCAGAGAGGGGGACGAGGCGCCCGTCGTTGGCGGGGATTTGCAGGTTTTCGATCGCCTCGAAGTCGTTGCGAAATTCTTCGGCCAACTGGACGCGGATGGGAATCTGGCGGTCCGGCAGGTCGAATTTGGGCAAATTGGCTTCGTTATCTCCCAAAGTCGCCAATAACGCCGTCCGGGCGATCGCCTGCACGGATACGCCCAAATCCCCGGCCCGCTTGGGATCGGGGCGGATCAGGATCTCCGGTTTCACCAAACTGGCGGAGGAGGTGACTTCCACGAGTCCGGGCAGTTCCCGCATCTGCCGTTCGAGGGCGTTTGCGGTGGATAGCAGGGATTCCGGGTTGTCGCCGGTGAGGACGATGGTCAAATCTTTGCTGCTGCCGCCGGCGCCTTGGGATTGGAAGCTGACCCTCGCCCCGGGAATCTGCCCGAAGCGCGATCGCATTTCGGTTTCAAATTCGCCCTGGGACATCTCCCGTTCGTCGCGGGGCACCAGGTTGACGTAAAGGGTGCCTTTGTTGACTTCCGTCGCCCCACTCCCGCGGCTTCCCACCACAGCCAAGACGTTATCGACGGCGGGACTTTCGGCCAGCAGTCCCATCGCTTCCTGGGCGGTGGCCTCCGTGTCCGCCAGGGTCGAACCCGGCGGCAGGTTGATGGAAACGGTGCTCAACCCGGTATCGCCGCTGCTAAATAACCCTTTGGGGATCAGGGGTACCAACTGCAAGCTGCCGATAAAAAATGCGATCGCCAATAATAAGGTGGTGATCCGGTGCCGGAGTGCCCAGGTCAATAGCTGGCGGTAGGGTGAAAATCGGCGCCGGGGAGTGGGTGAATTTTGGGGCATTTTGTCCCGTTTCCGGGGTTTCAACAATCTCGCCCCCAGCAGCGGGGTCATGGTGCAGGCCACCAGGGTCGAGAACATGGTGGAGGTGGCTACCGTCACGCCGAAGGGTTGGAAAAATTGTCCGGGGACGCCGCCCATAAATGCCACGGGAATGAAGACGGCGACGATGGTGGCGGTGGTGGCGACGACGGCTAGTCCGATTTCCCGGGAGGCGTCCAGTGCGGCCCGAAACGGGTGTTTCCCCATGCGAACGTGCTGGTCGATATTTTCCATCATGCAGATGGCGTCATCGACCAGGTTTCCCATCGCCAGGGCGAGGGCCAGCAGGGTCATGCCGTTGAGGGTGTAGTCGAAGGCCTGCATGACCATGAATGTGGGCAAAATGGACAGCGGCAGGGCGATCGCGGTGATCAGGGTGGGCCGCCAGTCTCGCAAAAAGAGTCCGACGACGACGACGGTTAAGATGGAGCCCAAAACGAGGGCGTCGATGGAGGCTTGGTAGGATTCGCGGATGGAGTCGGCGTCGGTGACGATCAGTTCTAAGTCGATGTCTTCGGGGAGGGTGGTTTCGAGGGTTTTGACGCGATCGCGGATTCCCTCTTCGACGCTGACGAGGGTGCTGCCGGTGCTCCGCAACACGGAAAAGGCGACGACGGAATTGCCGATTTTATCGGTCGGGGAGGAGAGGGGAAAATCGGCGAATTGGGCGACTTGTCGGACTTCTGCCACCCCGTCGGTGATGGTTCCGACGCTGCTGAGGGGGACGGAACGTCCCGAGGGGAGGGTGATGGGGTAATTCCGCAGGGTTTCGACGGTTCGGGCACTGCCGAGGGTGCGGATACTCTGTTCGCTGCCGCCGACTTGCGATCGCCCCCCGGGGAGGTTGATGTTGAAGGCGCGGATTTGGTCGCTGAGTTGGGTGGCGGTGAGGCCGAGACTCTCCAGGCGGTCTGGGTTGAGTTCGATGCGGATTTCGCGATCGACGCCTCCCAAGCGCTGAATTTCGGCCACGCCGGGGACGTTGAGGAGGTCGCGGCTGATGGTGCGATCGACGAGATCGCTGAGTTCTTCGACCGATCGCTTTTCGGAGGTGACGGCGTAGGTCATCACTGGACCGCCGGCAAATCTCAGCCGCTGGACGACGGGATCGTTGATATCTGAGGGCAGGCTTTGGCGAATTTGGGCGATCGCATTTCGGACGTCGTTGGTGGCGCGATCGCTATCTGTTCCGAGTACGAAACTGACGGTGGTATTGGATACGCCGTCTGTCACCGTAGAGGTGAGTTGGTCGATATTTCCCAATCCCGCGATCGCGTCTTCTACCTTTTTCGTGACCTGGGTTTCCAGTTCGTTGGGACCGGCGCCGGGTTGTGTCACGGTGACGGTGACGGCGGGAATATCGATGTTGGGTGTATCGTCGATTCCCAGTTGGAAAAATGACATCAATCCCACCAAGGTGAGGATCAAAAACATCACCAGGGTGGGGACGGGTTTTCGGATCGACCAGGCGGAAAGGTTAAAGCTGTTTTGACTCATCGTTAATTTGCAATAATCCGTTTTCAAGAATAGTTTGAATAAACCGGGTTTCTCGGAATATCTCTAGTTGTCATCTACAATTTCGATAGAAACCCGGTTTCTAGCGATCGTGAGAAACCCGGAAAGCGGCTAACCGAGTTCAAAGTCCCCCTTTGGAAGGGGGATTTAGGGGGATCGCCAATGTTGATACCGGAGAACTCCTTTCAAAAAGGCAACCCGTCCCTTCAGAAACGAGGCAACCGGAGACGGTTGCCCCTACGGTCGGCTTTCTGGTTTATTATTTGACGTTTGACTGAATTGAATTTGTTCTCTCACCCAAGCGCGAAAGGCTTTCATTGTTTTATTCCTCCCTTCAATTTTACTGCGGTTCAAATAATCGGGAATGGCTGTAATAATTGGAATTCCCGGAAAATGCGGACTTTCTTGAAATTGTATATATTCGCCATCCTGCAAAACATTGATTTCCAATTTTTCCCCGTCAAATCGCCACAATTCCCTCACCCCCAATATCCGATAATTATCGAACCGAGTCCGGGAGGTGATATCGATTTCAATCGCCAAATCCGGGGGCGGATCGACGGTTAAATCGATCCGTTGTTTTCCCCGAACCAGCGATTCATTTTCGATATAAAAACACTGGTCTGCCTCGATGCCTTGATTCATGTTTTGACTTTTAAATGTTGTCGAAGCCAAATTGCGAAACTCGATATCATATTCTTCTAACAACATCTCGACAAAGTTTCCGATAATCACCTTATCATCTTCGTGTTCTGGCAGAGGCACCATAATTTCTAATAATCCATGACTGTAATTGATCCGAGAACCGCGTTTTTCTCCAAACTCTTCTATCAAGTCTTCATACATTTGCCAACTGACATCTTTGAGAAGCAGTTGTTGGCCGGGGTTGACAACCAATTGTTCGAGTTGAACTTGCATCTTGATAAATCCTCGATTTATATAAAAATAGAATCTGCTTTTTTTGATAGCATTAAAAGGGCTGAACCCCAACAACGGATGTTTATAATTGTTGTTGTAACCAGTCTCGGAACCGGCGGCGGCTGGCGAGTCGCCCTTCGTCGCCGCTGCGGTTGAGAATGGCGGGGATTTCTCGGATTTGGATTGGTGGGAAAATTTCGCTATTTTCGGTTATTCTATATTCTCCCTCCCGCAACCGATAAATGGTCAATTCCCCCCGTTCGACATCGTAATTCCACACCTCGGGAACTCCGAGGCGGGCGTAAATCGGCAGGCGGTTTATGGATTTGTTGGTCAAATCGATTTCCAATGCCAAATCCGGGGGCGGATCGCGATCTAAGTCGAATCGAGATAACCCGCGAATCTGCCGTTCATTTTGGAAATAAAAGCAATCGTCCGGTTCCACTCCCGCCGATTTCGCCTCCCGCTTCCAGGTGGTTGAGCCCAGACATTCGTATTCGAGATTTAGGAGATCTGCCATGTCCTGAATGGCGAGGCTGAGGGCGTTTTTATATCGTTCGTGATCGGGGAGGGGTGTCATAATTTCTAAGCTGCCGTTATCGTAAGCCAAACGATGCGATCGCGACTCCTCCAGATCCTCCAGAAGTCGGTTAAATTGTTCCCAATTGAGATTGTAGAGAACGACGCGATCGCTCCGGGGATAATTGCTGACAACCATGTTCGCTTTTTCTCACCACAATACCGATCGCATTTTAGCAAAATTCCCAATCCTCCGGGCGACTCGTGCCGGAGATGGCGATCGCCATGTTCGAGAACAATTCTCCCCCCTTACCAAGCAGGGCTGTTTCATTCTCCCCAGAAAAATGGCAGGGGGAGCGGAGGGAGCAGAGGGAGCGGAGGGAGAAGAGAGAGATTTTTCGGAATCAAAAGGTGTTTTTAACCGGAAAAAAACCTTGCTTCTGGCTCCCATCAACGGTTTTCCTCGTCGCCCCCGACAATTTTCAACCGAGAATGAAACGGCCGGGCCCTTACAAAGGGGGGCTGGGGGGGATATCTCGACCAATTCACCGAGAAACGACATTAACGCGATCGCCATCTTTGAGATAACTCGCCCCGGAAATCACGACGCGATCGCCCACTTCCAACCCCCGTTTAATTTCCACTGTGGCATTACCCAAATTGCCGGGACGCCCTTCGAGTTTCCCCACTTCCACCGTTGTCGCCTCCACCGTTTCATCCGGCAATAAACGATAGACGATCGACGTGCCGTCCGCCTGGGGGACGATCGCTTTTGCCGGAACTTTCATCCCCTGAGTCCGGGTCGTGGCGATCGCCGCCCGCAGGAACATCCCCGGACGCAGGAAAGAATCGGGAATCGCACCCACCGGAGGAAGGTTAATTTTAACCGTGGCTTCGCGGCTGTTCGGGTCGATGAGGGGGGCAATTTCCCGCACGGTTCCCCGGACATTTAAATTGCGATCGGCGTCGGAGGTGACGGTGACGGGGGCACCGATTTTGACCTGGGAAAGTTGGGTTTCGGGGACTTTGGCGTGCAGTTCCAATTGGCTGCCGGCGATGATCGAAAAGAGTTCTTTATTGCCGCCGGTGACGTCCCCCACCCGTGCCGTGCGTTCGGCGACGATGCCACTCATGGGGGCGCGGACGACGCTCTGCGATCGCTGAGTGTTCAACTGTTCCACCTGGGCTTGGGCGCTGCGGACTCCGGCTTCGGCGGTGCGGATGTCCGATCGCGCACTTTCGACGTTGGCCTGGGCGCTGCCCACGTTGGCCTCGGCGCTGCTAATTTTGGCCCGGGCGGCGGCGACGTTGGCCTCGGCGACCCGCACGGCTTCTTCGGCGGTTTTGGCGGTGGTGAGTCGGGTTTCGAGTTCCTGGCGGCTGACGACGCCCTCGGCGCTCAGTTCTTGGTAGCGTTCAACTTCCCGGCGGGCTTGTTCCAGGTTGGCTTTGGCTTCGGCGACGCGGGCTTGATTTTGGACGAGGAGGGACTCGGCTTCGGCTTGGTTGGCCCGGGCCTGGGCGAGGGCGGCTTCAGCCTGTCCGAGGTTGGCTTCTCGCTGGCGGACGCCGGAACGGGCGGACTCGACTTCGGCTTCGGCCCGGGCGATCTGGGTTCGCACCACGGAATCGTCCAGAATCGCCATCACCTGCCCCTCGGACACGATGTCGCCCTCATCCACCAACACCTGTTGAATTTGCAGCCCGGTGGCCTGGGGCAGAACGGGCAGCAGATCGTAGGCTTCGACGCTTCCGGTCACGTCCAGGGTCCGTTCTACGGAGGCGAGTTCGACGGGGGCCACGGTCACGGTTTGGGTAGCGATCGCACTTCCCTCGGGAACGGCTTCTGCTGGGGGGGTTGGGGTTTCTTCCGGGTTCGAGTTGAGAGCGTCCGGGGCGAAGTGGAGGACACCTAACGTGGTGGCGACTCCGACTCCGATGCCGATCGCGATTTGTCGCCAACCGCCGCCTCGGGGAGGTGGGGGGGGCGTGAGGGGGGTGTCCGGGTTCCGATCCGTTTCCGGAAGGTAGACCTCGTTTTCATGGGGCGACACTTCTTGATATGAGTTGTGAAGCTTTGATAATATCTCTTTATGAACCACGAGCGATCCTCCCGCCAATCCTTAACTATATTGTAAAGAAAAGTTTCACAGTTTCGGGGGTTCCGGCAAATTTTCGCGGCGGTTTCGTTACACTGAGCCGACGGTGCGATCAGGATTTTGACGGTCTATGCCCTGTTATGCCTAGTTTTCCGCGATTACGTTCCGGGAATTGGCGCGATCGCCACCCCGAGTCCGATATTTACATTTCTTGATTAATTGTTACATTCTCTCATTTTTTGGGCGCGATCGATACCGCCACACCCGCCCCAAATCCAGTCCGGTAGCACGGCCAGCATTGGGTATGCTAGAAATGCGATAACGTCGGGGAAAGATTCCTCACGGCTGCGATCGCATTCAATTGGGCGGGGAGTTTCCGAGTCCTCCCAAACGAGTC
>JBNGCR010000033.1:0-10319 GCA_050045915.1 Limnospira sp. | reverse complement strand
GCAGACTTAATCGGTCAACTCTCCGACCCCCGCTATTTGCGGAAAATTAGCGCCCTATTTTACGAGTTTGAGGAAACCGGATTCAACCAAAAAGTCGGTTATAACAGTCCCGATGATTTGCGGAAAAACTATCCAAAATTCTACTGGAATGGGGTGTATCCCTATGTAAAAGACGGGTTGAATTATCTCTCCCTCACCCAGCACGGGAAACAGATCGTCGCCAATCTTTACTCCAACGTTTTTGTCGTCGAACACGATGATGCCACCGAAACGGCGGTGGTCGTTTGATGGGACTTGACAATTGATAATTGACAATTGATAATTGATGACGGTCAATTTTTTTCCTTCTCCATAATTCCATATTGAGGACAGTCATGAACTCAATCTTTTCGCCGTTGCAACAGTTCTTAATTACCTGGGTATTGCTCCTGGTGACGGCGGGCTTGACTTTAAAAGCCGTCGAATATGTCGGCGAGTTGGTCAGCATTTTAATTGTCGCCGGATTAATCGCTTTTATTTTGAATGCAGCCGTCGCCAAACTTCAGGGATTTATTCCCCGAGGAATTGCCGCCGCTTTGGTTTATTTGGCTGCGGCGATCGGGGTGACGATCGCGGTCTTGACGGTGGCGCCGCCCATTTTTAATCAGACCCGCCAGTTTATCACGAAACTGCCCGAGTTGGGGGAGTCCGGGCGGCAACAGTTGGAAGTTTTTCAAGTCTGGAGCGCGGAGCGAAATTTGCCCTTCGACGTGGGCATTTTGCAGCAGCAACTCCTCAATAAATTGCAGGGACAAGCCGAGGCGATCGCCGGCCGGAGTTTGGGTTTAGTTTTGGGGACGTTCAACTGGGTGATCGACCTGATTTTAATCGTCGTCATTTCCTTTTATATGCTCCTCGACGGCGATCGGCTGTGGTCGGAATTGACGAAAATTTTGTCTCCCTCAGTGCGATCGGTATTGACCGAATCTTTGAAGCGAAATCTGCAACGATTTGTCTCCGGTCAGTTCCTCCTGGGGTTATTCATGACCACCATTCTCACGCCGATATTTTTTGTTTTGGGCGTGCCGTATTTTCTGTTATTCGCCGTTTTTATCGGCTTGATGGAAGTCATCCCCTTCGTGGGCGCCACGTTGGGGATCGGCAGCGTCACGATTATCGTGGCATTTTTAAATTGGTGGTTAGCCCTGCAGGTGTTGGCGATCGCCGTGGTGGTTCAGCAGGTGAAAGATAACGTCGTCGCCCCCCGAATTATGGGGAAGTTGACCGGACTCAGCCCCGTGGTTATTTTATCGGCGCTTTTACTGGGTGGAAAAGTCAGCGGATTGTTGGGTGTGATTTTGGCGATTCCCATTACCGGAGTCATCAAAAGTATCGTCGAAGTGGTTATCAATCCCCAACTGCCACCGCAGACGGGTTCATTTTTCTCGGAACTGCCCCAAAATGGCGATCGCGGATCCGCCCCGGAACAATTGGCGGATCGGAACCGGGTTTAAATGCCAATTTTCGGGTACAATTATATTTGAATTGACCGAACCAATTTCCCTTTTAACAAACAGTCTATGAAATGGTGGCAAAGACTTCGTAAAAATCCCCTAGCTCAATTGGGAGCCGGATTGCTGATTGTTTTCTATGTGGTGGCGATCGCCGCGGATTTCGTGGCGCCCTACAGCCCCTATGCAACGCAAATCGACGGGTCCCTCCTCCCCCCCACGGAAATTTATTGGGTCAATCCCGAAGGGGAATGGATCGGCCCCCACGTCTACCCCACCACCCAAGGTCCCGTCGATATCGACACCGGAAAACGACAGGTGAGGGTGGACTGGGATCAACCCTCGCCGCTGCGATTATTTGTTAAAGGAGAACCCTACAAAATTTTGGGTTTGATCCCCTTCGATCGCCATTTGTTCGGCGCGGTGGGTCCGGCGTACATCAACCTTTTGGGAACGGACGAACAAGCCCGAGATCAGTTCAGTCGCCTGGTTTTTGGCAGTCGAATTAGCCTCAGCATCGGTCTGGTAGGAATTGCTATCGTTTTCCCCATCGGAATGCTCGTCGGCGGCATTTCGGGTTACTTCGGCGGCTGGGTGGATACCGTTTCCATGCGACTCGTCGAAGTGCTGATGACCATTCCCGGGCTGTATTTGTTGGTGGCTTTGGCGGCCGTCCTCCCCGTCCAAATTACGAGCGCCCAGCGATTTTTACTGATTACGATTATTATTTCATTTATCAGTTGGGCGGGGTTGGCGCGGGTGATTCGCGGACAGGTGCTTTCGATCAAAGAGCGGGAATTCGTACAAGCCGCCCGGGTGATGGGAGCCAATCCATTTTATACGATCGTCCGCCACGTCCTGCCACAGACGGCGACCTATGTGATTATTTCGGCGACGCTGACGGTTCCGAGTTTCATCATTTCTGAATCGGTATTGAGTTTGATCGGATTGGGAATTCAACAGCCCGATCCCTCCTGGGGAAACTTATTATCTTCGGCGACCAATGCTTCAATTTTGGTGCTGCAACCTTGGTTAATTTGGCCCCCCGCACTGTTAATTATTCTAACGGTTTTGGCATTTAATTTACTCGGCGACGGCCTGCGGGATGCCCTCGACCCCAGAAGCGTCCAGCGGTAGTTGTCGCTATCAGAAATAATTTGAAAATGATCTCGCCCCCAAACCCCCAATCCTGGGGGCTTTGAGATGAATCCCGAAAATATCTCGATTTCCGAAGTCGAAGACGACGGCAAAATATTGCGGGGAACGGTCGTCAACAAAACCTGCAATACACTGAGAAACTTGAGGGTCAACTATCAGGTTTTCGACAGCCAAAATAACCCGATCGACAACGGATTTATTGCCGTCGATCCCGCCGTTCTGGAACCGGGGGCGATCGCGAAGGTGACTCCCGTGGATGGGTTCGGGCGGTATCACCCCAAAAACCGACTCAGATCGAAGTCTTCCTCGGGTTCGTCGCCGCGATCGCGTTCCGACATCAACAGCAATAACAGGCGATCGGAATAGTCCACCGCCCCGCGACATTCTTCCCGCAAAATTTCCAGCCCCCCGTTGGCAAATTCCTCGAAAATTTTCACCCGTTCCGCCTCCGATTCCGCGTCAAAAGGTGAGATAATTTGGGTATCCCGAGTTTGGGCGATCGCGATCAATTTAATCACCCAGTCGTAACCCCTAGAAATAAAAATTTCCAGGGAAATGGGGGCGGGATCTCGCTTGGAAAAGCCGTCGAGGGGAATCCGTTTTTTCCGCCTTATCCCCAACGCCGCCGCAAAGACGACGACATCGGCGTAGGTTTGGAAGGGGCCGGTTCTGTCCTCCGATTCCGTCAGCGCCCGCACCAACTCCGCCTTATCTTTTGCCACCCGAATTCGATTGATAGACATTGCGATCGCACGTTCTTTTATATTTCTAGTTTAAGCCGAAATCGACCCCAATGAAAACCTCACATCACCCGATCGCCCTGCTGCTGCTGTTCGCCGTCGCCTGTTCCCCCGTGTCCGGAAGCGATCGCGAAACCACCGTCATCGAGGCGATAACCGATCGCAACGCCGAAATTTCAGAGCGCGATCGCGAGGCAAAATATTGCAAAATGGCAGCCTCTCCGTTCATGTTTTATCGGGGAACCAACCACCTGTTTTGGATGGATTTCGCCGGGGACGATCGCCGGCAAAAATTCGGCAATGAAAACACCAAAACTTGGATACAGGGCGACCTCCACACGGACAATTTCGGGTCTTTCAATACCGGCAAAGGCGACATTATTTACAACGTCAATGATTTCGACGAAACCACCCTCGCCGACTATCAATATGATGTCTGGAGATTTGCCGTAAGCTTGGTTTTAGTCGCCCGCCAAAATGACCTATCATCTGAGGATGAAAAACAGATCGTCGATGCGTTTGCGGCATCTTACCTCGACACCTTGGAGGAATATCGGGGGAACGACGACGAAACGAAAACTGAGTTCACCAAAGACAACACCAATCCTCGGCTGTCGAAGCTTTTAGAAAAAGTCGAAGAGAAAGGAACTCGCCAAAAACTGTTAACTCTATTTACCGAAAAAACCGGACAAGGGCGGCGGTTTACCCTGGAACGCGATCGCCTCGAAGCCGTGACGCCGGAGGAAAGGGGGCAATTTCAAACGGCGATTGAAAATTACGGCAAAACCCTGATGGGAGATCTGCAATACAATCCCCAACATTTCCAAATGAAAGATGTCGCCCGCCGGCTTTTTGCGGGGACGGGTTCCTTGGGAACGCCGCGTTATTATGTATTAATTGAAGGGGAAACAAAATCCGACGATGACGATCGCCTGTTGGATGTCAAACAGCAGTCCAAACCCACCCCCTACGACTATCTCTCGGAGGGCGATCGCCAACAGTACGATCGCCTGTTTGAAAATGATGCCCAACGCCACCAAATCGGCTATTTAGCCCTTCTCGGAACGGCGGATAATTATCTCGGTTGGATGCAACTTGCCGACGGGTTTTATTCGGTTCGGGAAATGTCGCCCTACAAAGATGATATCTCCACCGACAAACTTAATAAAACGGAGGAAATGATTGAAATGTCACAACAGTGGGGGCAAATTATCGCCACCGATCACGCCCGCAGCGATCGCGATTTCGATCCCCAATACATCCCCCATTCCTTGGAGGCGGAAGTCGGCGAGTTGACGGACGGCAACCACGAGGAATTTCGCCGATTGGTGAGTTCGATCGCCACCGAATACGGCGATCGCGTCGAGGCGGACTGGGAAACTTTCACCGAAACCCTGAAGCCTTCCGATTGTCGATAGGTGAAATTACACCAATTCAAAAGCCAATAACTTTTGTTTGAGTTCATCCCGCAATTCTCCCACCTTCTTTTTCTTCCCGTTGGTGGATTGCGAGATACCGAGGGATTTTAGCAGCGGTTTCGCCCGCATCAACGTCAGGCGATCGACATCTTCTAGGGATGCGATCGCCATCAAATTCACCAGGCGGCGGGCCGTTTTTAAATCCTCATTGCCTTGGATGGGTGTGGCAACGTTCTCGGTTTGAGGTGGCGGATATTCCGGGGTTTGTGTTACCGGCGGAGGGGGAGTGACTTCGGGGGGTTGAACGGATGCGATCGGTTTCGGTTCGGGTTCTTTTTCCGCAACTTCTTTGACTTGATTATTGTCAATTTTATCAACCGTTTCCACCGTCGGTTTTGTGGTTTCCGCTTCTGAAGTTGCGGGCAAATTTTGTGCGGATTTGTGATTGTTTTTGGGGACGGATATTGGTTTCGGGTATTCGGTTTTCAATCGGTGATTTTGGGATGCGGTGGGGGGGGTTTGATGTGGCTTTAGAGATGCCTTGCGATCGCCGTCGGATTGTTTGTAAAATAAGGCAAAGTAAGGATACATCCACGGCATCCATATCATGCCCATATAGGCGTAGGGCAAATAAAAATAAGCCATCATTTTCGGCATCAAAAGATAGTAGTTTAGCATCGGTCAATTCTGATAGATTAACTGCGATCGCGATCCCAATGTTTGGCAAGCGATCGCACCATTTACATTTCCGGCAATTCGTGCCGATTATACCACCCTTTGCCCATTCATCCAATATGTCTCTATCGGAGAGTCCGAACCGTCAGGACTTGGGGCGGCGTAGAGTCGGGGGGGTAGATGAATTGTAGGCGGATACGGCGCCGAGACAGGGGCGGTATTTCCAAACTTAGCAAAGGCGAACCTTGCTGTCCGCGAGATTGCGTCAAATGGATGTCGCGAGTCCGGGTATTTCCGCCTTCGTCTTCATAACTGAGGCGGACGGTGCCCCGGAAGAAAATGCGATCGCGATTTTTCAAGAATTTCAACTCCGTTTGAACGCCGTCAATTTCATTATTCTTAACCGGGGAAGAGACAATAATTTCGACGGTCTGGGTTTCGCTGAGAGAATTGTAGAAGGGTATAGTAATATCATACTCTACGCCGTAATTCGCATGGGCAAAATAAGCCGTGTCGGGATACCGAGACATCATCTTTGCGCTTTGAATCTGTCCGGTTCCCAGGGTAATTTTATGAATCGTTCCCAACACATAGGAAAACGCCTTTCCGACTGGGGGAAGACTCAAATCTTGGAACTCCGGTTTGTCCGTCAGGGTGGCTTCCCAGCGGTTTCCCCGAGACACGCCAGCCACCCGGCTGAAGACAATCGGCAACACAATTTCCGGTTCTAATGGCGTGGGGGTCGCGTCCCTCGGTTTCGCCAAATCTCCCGTTTCTAATAATGCGATCCAGTCTGCCAAATTCGGCGGTTGAGAATCCCCCAATTTTATCAAATCTGCAATATGGATTTTTCCCGTTGTTTCCAATCGGATTAAAGTCGATCGCCCGTTGGATGCGGGGACTCCGGATAGGGGAATCTGTTCATTCATCAACAGGTAATATGTACCGGATTCGATGATAAATTCTGCCGGAAATTGTTCCGTTTTTTCCCCCCGCAAAATTGCCTCCGTCGTCCGACTTCCCGGCCCCGAATAGATATCGCCATCCGAGTTATCTTTTTGTTCGGGTAGGTCGATAAACGGCGCGTCGGGAGTCCCCAAATAACTCGCCGCCGCCGACACCCGGACGGTGACAGTCTCCGCCGTGGGATTGTGGAGGAGAATCCCCTGGTAACAAGACTGCCATTCCGCCTCAGTTTCGGCGCGATAAAGATGGTGAGAAAAAATATCGAATTGACCCTCGAAGGCAAAGTCGAGATGGGCGGAACCGACCCGCTTTTCGGCGGGGGGAAATGTGGAGAGTAAAATGCCTTCGGTTTTGACCAATTCCGGACTGTTGCTGTTGAAGGTGGGGGTATTATTTAACCCACCCGTCAGGGGCCGCAATTCCATCGGAATGACGTCGAATCCGACGATGTAGCGTCCGGGGATGACGGGATAATTTAAGGCCCGACAGAGTAGCGTGGCGACCTCTCCCCGGGTCGCGTTTCGGTTGGGATTGAGTTGTCGTAATTGCGGATAGTTGACCACCAGGGCGGCGAGGGTGGCGGCGGCGACGGGGGATTTTGCATAGGCTGGAATATCGTTGAAATCGTCATAAAATTGTTGTAAAATAGAATCAGGATTGTCGGGAATATCAGCTTTGAGATGGGCGGCTAAAACGACGATCGCCTGCACCCTCGGAATCTTCTGTTCCGGCTTGAAGGTGCGGTCTGGATATCCGGCGAAAAAGCCTTTTTCGGAAGCCGTCTGAATGGATGCGATCGCCCAGTGACTCCCGGGAACATCCACAAAATCGACGGCATTTTTAACCCGTTCCGCTTCCGGAAATACCCCACACATCAAAGTTGCAAATTCGGCGCGGGTGATGGGAGCGTCGGGGCGAAAGGTGCGATCCGGATATCCCTTCACCAGTTCCCGTTCTGCCAGTTTTAAAATGCCATTTTTTGCCCAGTGATTTTGAATATCGGAAAAGATATTATTCATTTTCAGAAGATGTTATTCCGTCCACAATAACAGGATCTTCCGTTCAAACCCGCCCCGTTCCGCACGTTTTCGATCGCGTTCTAATCTGATGTCTTCTGCCGAGATGCCATGACTCTCCATCAACGCTTCCACCACTTCCAGAAGATCCGCCAATTCTTCTCGCAATTTTGAATTTTCTGCCGTCCGGACTTCTTCCGCTTCTTCCAGCAGTTTGTTCCGCAAAGCATGACGATATTCAGAATCGGACAAAATTTGTGTCTCGCACTGACACCCGGCTTTCTGGATGATTTCCGGGATGCGATCGCGGACGAGTTTGTTATAGTCTTGTCGCATTTTATGCCCTCAGTTTTTGTCTGTATTATTTTGACAGAAATTGACAAGCGATCGCAAGTCAAGGCGGAAACAGGGTTCATTCTTCTTTTGAGTTGTGAGTTGAATCCATATCAGTTGCTGGGGCGCTAAAGCGCAACAACGTATTTTTTGAACGGATCTTTTTGGGAGCGATTTTCGGATTGACCGAGATTGAAGAAAAGCTCTAATTTATGATAAAATTAATAATCCAGACAAAAAATAGACGGCACAGACTCGACCGATGTTGTATTTTTGTTGCGAAGGTTAAGGGCAGTTTAAGGGTGTAAAAAAACATTAAGCACCGCCTAGACGAATCGCAACTTT
This sequence comes from Limnospira sp., assembly GCA_050045915.1. Classification (GTDB taxonomy): domain Bacteria; phylum Cyanobacteriota; class Cyanobacteriia; order Cyanobacteriales; family Microcoleaceae; genus Limnospira. The sequence continues at coordinate 2,178 of JBNGCR010000033.1, read as the reverse complement.
GGTATAGTTAGCCCAGATTAAATACGATTCTCGTTCCCCGGGAGGAGAAGACAATCATGGTGTTAACAAAACGAGTGCTTTCTGCCTCGATCGCGACCCTCGCCCTGGCATTTACCTCCGCCAGTTCGGCGATCGCGGTGACATTAAAAGGAGCCGGGGCATCATTCCCCGCCCCCCTGTACCAAAAATACTTTTCCGCCTTCAAACAAGACACCGGAATCACCGTCACCTACGACGCGATCGGCAGCGGCGGCGGCATCGATCGCTTCATCGCCGACAGCGTTGACTTTGCGGGTTCGGACGCCCCCCCCAGTCAATCCCAAATCGACCAAATGCCCAAAGGTATGGTCCGCGTTCCCACCGCCGGGGGTGCGGTTGCCGTCGTCTACAACCTGCCGGGTGTTTCCGATCTCAAACTGTCCAGAACCGCCCTTTCCGATATTTTTTTGGGGAAAATCACAAAATGGAATGACCCAAAAATTGCCAAAGATAACCCCGGTGTCAACTTGCCCAATCTCCCCATCAAACCCGTGGTTCGGGAAGACTCCAGCGGTACCACTTTCATTTTTACCCGCCACCTGAGTGCCATCAGTCCCACCTTCAAAAATAATGTCAACGTCTCCACCGCTCCCAACTGGCCGGGGACTCCAATCAAAAGCCCCCAAAATGAGGGAGTTGCCAACGCCGTCAAACAAACTCAGGGCGCGATCGGTTACGTTCAAGACACCTTCGCCCGCCAACAAAATCTACTCACCGCCCAGGTGGAAAATTTAGCCGGCGAATTCGTCGCGCCTAGTTTGGATGAAGCAAACCGCGCCCTCTCCCAAGTGCGTTTTTATCAGGATTTTAAAGCCGCAAATCTCCACGATCCCGACGGCGGATATCCCATCATCGGGATCACCTGGCTGCTGGTGAAACAGCAATATGACAACCCCGAAAAAGCCGGGGCGATAAAAGATATGGTGGGATGGGTTCTCGGTGAAGGGCAAACCCTCAATCAAGGGTTAGAATATACCCGCATTCCGGAAGCGATCGCCAGCCAAGTGATCTCCAATGTCCAGAACCAAGTCGCAGTCAATCCCTGATATTTAGTCCGGTTTTATCCTGATATTAAATCGGGTTAAATACTCAGAAATCGGCTCGCTCTAACTCCCCCCACGGTCGGGCAACCCGAGACGGTTGCCCCCAATTGTTAATTATTAATTATTAATTATTAATTATTAATTATTAATTTTTAATTGTTTTGACGCTTTTGAGCCTCTTCTCGGGCGACATCCCGGTTGCGGCGGTACAGCGCCACCCGATTTTGGGCGGTGGTGTGGCGGGGATAATCGGGGGAAACCGCCGCCATTAAATCCGCCGCCTCCCCCCATTTGTCGGCAATTTCTGACCATTGGGCCTCGGTGTCCGCCCCTTTTCCCAAAGCGACGGCTTCCTGGGCCAGCTCTACGGCCCGTTTGAATAATTCCTCGTCGGAGAGGGTGTCAAGCGGGGGACTCTGGGGGGACGAGACAGCGGGTTCTTCCGCCACGAACCCCTGCGGCAGTTGCAAACTCAACCACTGATAGAGGGCAAATCCCCCGATAATCAACAGCAAACCGATGCTCATGCCGCCGATGAGCAACCCCCGCCGAAACTGCCGTTCTTCCCGGATGCGTTCCGTCGAATTGAGTGCGATCGGGCGATTTTTGTTGCTTTTAAAATCCGCAATAAACTGTTGAATTGGGTTCGGCTGTCGGAGGATAATATCTTCAGACCACAGCAGTTGATTATCCGGGTCGCGGATGATATCTTCCAACCACAGCAACTTCTGTTCCCGGACGATGCGGCTGTTGACGCGGACGCGACGGATGTTTCGGGGTGCGATCGCCTCCAAAATCTCTTTCACCCGCCCCACCAAATCGGATTTTTCCAGATGTTCCGCCCGGTTCGCCTCGCACAACAGTTGCAAAATGCCACCCGCATACACAGCCCGCGTCCTCACCCCGCTTTCGGCGAGGCGATCGTTGAGCACCTGAATGATGGCGGCCACACTGCCCTGGTGAGCCTGCCGAGCAATATCATCAATTTGATCGACCATCTTTTTCCATATTAAATCCGGTTAATCTACCTCCCCCCTTATTAAGGGGGGTTGGGGGGGATCGGCGGTCAAAAACCAAATCTTATTAATCTGGCTCC